>JAGWYI010000206.1 GCA_018969455.1 Bacteroidota bacterium
GCCGGTTTTGAAGAAGGCGCCAACCGCACACTGTACACCTTGCCAATGGAAGGCCTGGTGGTGTTGCACGATGGATTTGCCCGACTGCCAATTGGAAAATGGCGGGGCGCCGGAGTCGCTATCCCGGTTTTCAGCCTGCGCTCCGAATCCAGTTATGGGGTAGGGGAGTTTGCCGACCTAAAACCACTGGCCGATTGGGCACGAGCCACCGGATTAAAACTCATTCAGGTGCTGCCCATCAACGACACTTCCGCTACCGGAACCTGGCATGATTCCTATCCCTATTCGGCGGTGTCGGCTTTCGCATTGCATCCCTTGTATTTGCAGCCCAATTTGGTGGCAGGAAAAGAATATGCTGCCCTCTTGAAACCCTTCGAAGCCCGCCGTGCCGAACTCAATGCCTTGCCTGCGGTTGATTATGAGGCCGTGCTGCAACTAAAATGGGAAATCATTCAATTGCTATACCCGCTCTTGAAGGCTGAATGGCTTCGAAATGCCGAATATTTTGCATATTTCGAAGAAAATAAACATTGGCTGGTGCCTTATGCGGCTTATTCTTACCTGCGCATCAAAAATGGCGGACCCGAATTCGAGCAATGGACTTCGCACCAGCGTTACCATGCTGCGGCAATTGAAGATTTGGTGTCGCCCAAACAGGAACATTTTGACGAAATCGCGATACACTATTTTGTGCAGTGGCATTTACACCTCCAACTAAAGGATGCTGTGGCTTACGCACATGCAAGCGGCTTAGCCCTGAAAGGAGATATTCCCATCGGCATTTACCGCCATTCCTGCGACGCCTGGGTAGATCCCGAAAGTTACAACATGAACCAGCAAGCGGGCGCCCCACCAGATGATTTTGCAGAAAAAGGCCAAAATTGGGGATTCCCGACTTATAACTGGGAACGCATGCAGGAAGACGGGTATGCATGGTGGCGTCAACGTTTTGCCCAAATGCGGCTCTACTTCGATGCCTTTCGAATCGATCACATTCTGGGCTTTTTCCGCATCTGGAGTATCCCTACGCATGCCATTGAAGGAATTATGGGCCGATTTGTACCCGCAATTCCGGTTACCGTTCGTGAATTGCACGACGCCGGTGTTGGATTTAACTTCGAACGCCTTTGTTGCCCTTTTATCACAGAACAACTGTTGCACGACATTTTCGGGAAAATGGCTGCCCTGGTGGCAGAAACCTTTCTCGATCCGGTTGCCAACAACCAGCGCTGGACAGACGGTCGGCAGTTTGCTTTTAAACCAGAATTTGATACCCAACAAAAAATTGAAGCCTATCTCAACCAGTTACAGGCTGCAAACCAGGTAAAAAAGGGTAAAAAATCCAAAAAAGAATCATCCGACCTGGAACCAGCCACTCTAGGAATTTCAGATGCCGAAAAACAATTGCTCCAGAATGGCCTGTTCAACCTGATCAGCAATGTGATTCTTTTTCCCGACGACAATCAAAAAGATGCCTACCATTTCCGGTTTGGCATTGATAAAATAAGCAGTTTCCGCGCATTACCCCCCGAAATTCGGGAGAAACTGTATGCCATTTACATCAATTACTACTTCCGCCGACAGGATGCATTTTGGGAAAAAGAGGCCATGGCCAAGTTACCAGCCCTCAAACGCGCCACCAACATGCTTATCTGCGGAGAAGATTTGGGTCTGGTACCCGATTGCGTGCCCACAGTTATGGCCGATCTGGGTATATTAAGTCTGGAAATCCAGCGAATGCCCAAAAAACCGGGTTCCACCTTTTTCCATCCCAAAGATGCTCCCTATTTGTCGGTTGTAACGCCTTCCACCCACGACATGAGTACCATCCGCGGATGGTGGGAAGAAAACCCGAATCTCTCTCAGCGCTTTTTTAATGAAGTGATTGGCTTCCAGGGGGATGCGCCGTTTTTCTGCGAACCCTGGCTCAACCGGATTATTTTGGATCAACACCTGAAATCGCCTGCCATGTGGGCTATTTTCCAATTGCAGGATTTGATGGGTATGGATGGGGCTATCCGCCGCGACCGACCCAACGACGAACGCATTAATGTACCTGCCAACCCAAAACACTACTGGCAGTACCGCATGCACCTCACGCTGGAACAATTGCAAAATATCACAACGTTTAATCAGGCGTTGCGTACCATGGTGCTTGAAAGCGGCCGTTTATGAATGAAAAACTCGTTCAAATTGGACGCTTGTTCTTAAAGTTGGGACTGATTGGTTTTGGAGGCCCGGCCGCCCATATTGCTTTGATGCGTAAAGAGGTTGTACTGCGCCATAAATGGATGGATGACGCTCAATTCCTCGACCTTGTGGGCGCTACGCAACTCATCCCCGGCCCTAATAGTACCGAAATGGCCTTGCACATCGGACTCCTTCAGGCGGGCCGGAAAGGTTGGGCCCTGGCAGGAATTTGTTTTATCCTTCCCGCGGTCCTCCTTACGGGCATTTTGGCTGTATCTTATAAGCAATTTGGACAATTGCCTGCCGTGCAGCCCTGGATTTTTGGGATCAAGCCTGCCATTGTTGCCATCCTGGCGCTTACCATAATTCCGCTTGCCAAACAGGCGGGAAAATCCATTGAATTGCGGATTTTGGGTGTAGCCATTCTGCTTTTGCACCTATTGCACACCAACGAACTGGTTTTGCTCCTGGGGGCCGGGTTGTATGGCTTGCTGCGATACACCACCGCGCCAAACCTGATTTTCCCCTGGATTTTCCTGCAAACGACTTCCTTTAACCTCAAAATGGGCCCCAGCTGGTCTGTTTTCTTCTTGTTCTTAAAAATAGGCTCCGTGTTGTATGGCAGCGGCTATGTGCTTTTTGCATTTCTGGATACTGCGCTGGTTTCCAAAGGTCTGCTTCCGCGTACGGTACTCATGGATGCAGTGGCAGTAGGACAATTTACGCCCGGGCCGGTTTTTTCAGCAGTAACGTTTATTGGCTATCAAATGCAAGGCTGGCCAGGCGCCATTGCGGCCACCGTTGGCGTTTTTCTACCTGCTTTTCTTTTCGTGCTTATCCTCAATCCATTGATTCCACGGATGCGGAATTCCCGGTATTTTGCAGCGTTTCTCGATGCTGTTAACATGGCATCAGTGGCAATGATTCTAGGAGTAGGCATCCAGATGGGGCAAAATTGTTTAACCAGTTGGCAAGGTTTGCTCATTTCATCCTTGAGTTTTGCCTGCGGATATTTTTTTAAAAAGATCAACAGTGCCTTTCTGGTGCTTGGAGCTGCACTATTGGGCGGCCTTATTTAAATAGGCGTTTAAAAAAATTACGATCTATACCTGTCATATCCTTTACGCCGCCAGAGTTTGTGCATAACGACCTTTATAAATCAATATAAACCACCGAAATCCATCCTGATTTATCCACCCAATCCGGCGAATTCTGCTACAAATCAGGCAATGCCTGCATCCGTCTTTCGGCTTCAGGATTTGCCTGATTTATAACCTGCTTATTTTTACAAGATTGGCTGCTCGATGGCTCAAAATGCGTTTATGCTACCTGGTGGAAATCCAGCACCTGCTTTACCAATTCTTCAATCGTAAAGGCTTGCTGATCGCCGGTTTGTTGGTTTTTAACCGTTAAAACGCCGGCAGCCATCTCCTGATCGCCTGCGATGGCCACAAATGGTGCGTTGCGTTTGGCAGCATATTCAAATTGTTTTTTCAATTTGCCAAATTCGGGGTAAAGTTCTACCGAAAGTCCGGCCGCACGCAATTTCATGGCACACTGAAAGCCATAATCGTGGGTGGCTTCATCAAAACTGGCTATAAGTATCTGAATGCTGTTGTCCAGGGTGTCTGGAAACAAATTCAAGCCTTCCATGACATCGTAAATGCGGTCGGCGCCAAAGGAAATACCCACGCCCGACAATCCGCCTACCCCAAATACACCGGTAAGGTCGGCATATCGACCGCCGCCGCCAATGCTGCCCATTTCATAGCCTACCGCGCTTACTTCAAAAATGCAACCCGTATAGTAACTCAAGCCCCGGGCAAGCGTGATGTCGAACACCACTTCGTTGTGTAAAGTGGTTTTGCGAAGCAATTGGAACACCCGATCCAGCTCGGATATGCCTGATAGCCCTGTCGGACTGTCGGCAAAAGCTTCCAGCAATTGATCGGGCGATGTATTCTCCAGAATACGTTCAATTTTAGCAATCGCCGTTTCCGGAATGCCGCGTTGACGCAATTCTTCACGCACGCCCTCCAGCCCCACTTTGTCGAGCTTGTCTATGGCAACCGTCATGGTCATAAACTGATCGGGTATACCGGCAGCCTCCGCAATTCCAAACAAAATTTTCCGATTGTTGATCTTGATTTTTACCGGAACTTTCAGACGGGCAAAAGCCTCGTCGTAAATAAGCGCCAATTCTGCCTCAAAAAGCAGACTGTCGGAGCCAATAACATCGGCATCGCATTGAAAAAACTCACGATATCTACCTTTTTGAGGACGATCGGCCCGCCATACCGGCTGAATCTGGTATCGCTTGAATGGAAAAGTCAATTGGCCGCGATTCATGACCACATAGCGCGCAAACGGTACGGTAAGATCGTACCGCAGCCCGCGTTTCGCGATCTGTGCCGTCAATTTGTTCGAATCTCGACTTTGAAGCAATTCGTCATCGGCAGTTTTGAGGAAATCGCCATTGTTGAGCACTTTAAACAACAATTTATCGCCTTCCTCTCCGTACTTTCCAGTAAGCGTACTTAAATTTTCCATCGCCGGAGTTTCCAGCGGTTGAAAACCAAATTTGACAAATACCGATCGAATGGTATCAAAAATATAGGTGCGTCGCCGCACTTGATCCGGTCCGAAATCACGCGTTCCTTCCGGCAATCCAGGTTTTTGCATAATCCAAATTACATATTTGCCGCCTCGGCAACTGTTCCAATCAACAAGTTTTTACTTGCCAAAGTTCCTATAATAATCAAGGCCGCGATGCCTGTATAAATCGCCAGTTTTTTGTGTTTGTCCAGATCATTGACCGCCTTCTTGGAAAAAGTACGACCCAATTGAATCAATACAATGCCGATGAGCATCGCTGTAATATGTTCTACCGCAAAATAACGCAACCAGGGATCCTTCATGGCTGCTCCCATGTTGGCAAACGCCACCTGTGTGCGACCGCTCGTAAAACAATACTGAATAAGACCCAACAACAACTGCGTATGGGCAAAAATTAGCAGCAAAAGGGAACCGGTATTATCGCCTTTGGTAAATGGCTTGTTGCCCAACCAGCCCGTCAGGGAACGGTATAACACAACAACCAATGCGGCTAAAATCAAATAACGGTTATAAGAGTGCAGGGTATTGATCAAGGTTTGCATATGCAGGGTGCTTGTATGATGATGAAATGACACGCACAAAAGTAGCGAGATTGTAGCAAGTTGCCTCCGGAATTTTTTATCCTGTCATTATTTTATAATAAATTGATCTTCATTTTATTAGACGGATGTTGCTCCGCACGACACATTAATAGTATAAAAAAATGACAATTGGCTGTGACAAATAAGCCTTCCCTTCGTATAAAATAATACCAGGATTCGCCGGATTTTGTGGATAAATCAGGATGGATTTCGCTGATTTGTAAAGATCGTTACGCACAAAATCTGGCGGCGTAAAGTATAATACCCTTGTACTTTTAAACAAAAGTGCATGCGGGCTACCAGGGCGCCAAAGAAGGTCGTATCCCGGTACATAATAGGAAGATTGTTTTCATTTAATTACCAGAATCCGTCTGACGCAAGTTTCGACGGATCTTTTTTATCCTGAAAAGGCAAAAAAGAAACGTATACCAGGATTTGCCGGATTTTGTGGATAAACCAGGATGGATTTCGCTGATTTATAATGATTTATAAAGATCGTTATGCACATAATCTGGCGGTGTAAAGTATAGTTACTAGATGGATACCGCACGCAGCCGCCATTTGATTTATCCAAAAAATCCGGTAAATCCTGATATACAAAAGAAAATTCAATTTTCAGCAGACCCGGCTGCTCATTTATCGGCCTCTTCTGTTTCATTGTTTTCAGAACGTTCATCTCCTGGTTTTTCCTCCAAATCAGGTTTTTCCAGGGCAGGCTGCTCCACTTTCGGGCCTCTAATTCCCAACAGTTTGAAAATAAATCCATAAACGTATACCACCCAGGTTTTATCCACCAAAAACGAGAGCAAGGTGGTGAATATGGTGGTGCATAAAATGATGGAAAACACAACCGATTGGATCAGTGCACCGCCCTCAACTCCTTGTTGGGCCGGCAGGGAGGCCAAAACGGCAGCGCCCAGGCCCTTCGGAATCATTACTGCCATAAATGCAGCATCCTTCAAGGGCGTTTCGCGTGGTACCGATAACCGCACAATCAGGATTCGGATAAAATACAAGGCGCCTGTAATAGCGGCGCCCAACATCATAGGCCCCCAGTCTTCCAGGTGAACCGATATGCCAATGTACACAAAGAAAAAGGTACGCAACAAAAATACGGCCTCTGAAAAGAAGGCGCGTTCTACTTCATTGAGTGAAATGGGTTTGCGCGAAATCACGTTTTTCATGATTGGCGGACCCAATACATCAATGTTTCCGAGGGTGATGCCAAAACTAAGCGCCGCAATGGGGCCGGAATAATTGAGCAGCTCGACAATGCCGTAAATGATAAATACAAATGCAGGCGTGGTGAAAACGGTGTTTTGCAAGGTCCGCATGCGATTCAGCAACACACTCCACAAAAATGCACCCACAATGCCAAGCATGGCTGCAAGGATAAATGCGGCAATCATCTGGCCGGTTACATACGCAACATCCACCCGGCCTATTTTGTAGGCCGATAACAAGGTTAGCGGTACCGCCAGTGTATAAACATCCGAAAATGCCGATTCCAGCACCAATATGGTGCTCGTACGCTTTTCCATCGGAAACATCCGGGCCAGGGTGGTAATCACCGCCGAAGAGGTACCCCCAACAATGCTTCCCAGCATCAACGAACGCAACAGGCCCAGGTCGGTGAGCAAATAAGCCATACTGCCTGCAACCAAACAGGTGCCTACAAAGTTATAAGTAGTAATCTTGGCTGTACCTCCCAACGCATGAATGAGGGGCTCCAACCGCTGGTCAATGCCGCTTTCAAATAAAATAAATACCAGGGTAATGGTCGTAAAAACAGGTCCTACTCCCCCAAAATTCGAAGGATGCACCGTACCTGTAACCGGACCCAGTAGCAATCCAATGAGAAACAACCACAATACATCCGGAATTTTTGTTCGGGAAAACAAACTCGCAAAATAATGCGAAAGGAAAATGGTTAATCCTACAAAT
>JAGWYI010000207.1 GCA_018969455.1 Bacteroidota bacterium
CAATATTTTCAATCCGGATGCAGGCATCAGGGTTTCCAGGTATTGTCTTTGGGGTTGGAATCGGGTACATTTCGGTTTCCAAGTTGCAAAAACAAGACCGTTTTCCCGGCAGCCGCTGCAATTTGGATGCTTTTTTTCCCATCCTTCCACACATCGGGGGTTTTATGAATCGTTTCGCTGCTTCCATCTGCATACCTGATTTGCAGCCATACAGGAACGGGCAGATTTCCCACCCGTGCGATGGTAATATTGGCGCTATGTGCTGCTTCGTTGTTGACCACGCCTGCGATGCCCAGATCGGGGTAGCCCCATTCGAAAAACCAGGGTTTCCAGAGCCAATCCAACGATTGTCCGGCAACATCGTTCCAGGTGTAAAAGAAATCGTAAGGGCTTGGGTGTCTGCTTTTCCATCGGTCCATATAGGCGACCATGCAGGAATGGAACTTTTCATACCCCAGTTGATCCATCAACACCACATAAGCCGATTGTGGTCGGGAATAGGAGGCGGTGCCATAAGCAGGGGCATTGAGGTATTGCGAAAGCACCATGGGCGGCACATCAGAATCGCTGCCAGCCACCATCGGGTACCACCGCAGCTGATTGCTTTGGGTGTTGTTGAGCGAATCTTCCAGGAAATGATCAAAAAACGAGGCCCAACCTTCGTCCATCCAGGCATAGTTTTGTTCATTAATGCCCATCATAAACGGGAAATAAGTGTGCGATACCTCGTGGGCGGTGAGTCCGGTAGGGTCGTTTTGTCCCATGCTCCAGTCGTTTACCATCATGGGGTATTCCATGCCATCGTTGCCGTGCACCACCGTTTCGCAAGGGTACGGGAAAGGATAGCCTGGCAGCCAGGTGCTCATCAGCCGGATGCCACGGGCGGCAATATCGGCTACCTTGCGAAAATCTTGGGCGTCGCTGGCATATACGGCGCTCACGAAGGTACGGCGCCCTGTTTTATCATCTACCAGCACCGAGCGCGCATCCCAGTTGTAGTGGTCGCTGGTGGCAAAACTCACATCGGGAACGTCTTTGGCGATGTAATGGAACACATGATTTTTGGCTTTCTTAAACACCCCGCCCTTTTTCAGATCGGCCTCGGTGAACACAGGCTGTACGGTTTCGGCCGTGTGGGCAGCCTGGAAATTGGCATAAAAGGGTGCTTCCAGCATATCGGCGGCGTTTTGCCATTCGCCGGTAGCCCAAAGCATGTGGGTTTTAGGTACCGTAATGCGCACATCGTAATCGGAAAAGTCATTGTAGAACTCCTGCAAACCGGTGTAGGGTTTTGAAGCCCAGCCCTGCAAATCATCGTAAACCGCCACCTGCGGAAACCAGTACGCCACAAAATAAGTGCTGGGGTCGCAGCGGCACTCGCGGGTAGCATTGGGATCGGCGGGCAGGGTGTACGACCAGGCAATTTGCAGCTGCACCGTACTGTGCGGGGCTACGGGCGCAGATTTTAGTTTGACATCGAGGAAGGTTTCGTGGCGTTTTAGGTCTTTTTCGCCAATAGTCGTGCCATTGAGCCGCAAAAATTCCACTTTAACCCCCTCATCAATATCATCGGGGTTGATTTCGCTGTCGCGCACCCCGCCTTTTTTGTACATGTCGTGCGCAAGTTTCAGGCGCAGGATTTTGAGCGAGTCTGGGCTATTGTTGGCGTATACGATCGTTTCGACACCTTTGAGGAGGCGTTTTTTGGTATCCAGGCTGGCCTCGATGGTGTAGGAGGCTTTGTTTTGCCAATAATTAGGCCCCGGTTTCCCATCCAGGCTGCGGGTACCGCGGTCGTAGGTTTTTTGCAAATTGCGTTGCAAAAAAAGGCCCGATTGCGCTGATGCCTGATGCACTAAAAGGGAAAAGACACCCATAAACAGAAGAAAACGAATCATATGCGCAGAAAAACTTTGGGTCAAAGGTATAAATAAATGCATACATCGCGGTGTATAATGCACAAATCCGCTTTAAAACATCCCTGAAAATCAATCGCTTGAAAATTATGGAATTATCCGCGCCGGATAAGGGCAAATTGCTTTCATCGTCCCAGTCTTTGCAAATCTGGTTGCGCCTGTTGCAAGCCACCTCCGCGCCTCGAAAGACGCTTGGCCAGGAGTTGCACCAAATGTTCATAAGGCACCAGTTCCAATTCGTAGGCCTGGTTGGTAAGTTGCAAGGGCAAACGCTGCAGTGCTTCCATCTGGGGAGCCGCTTTCTCGAGAAATACCCCCCGCTGAAATCCGGTTTTGACCATAATTACTAGCAGTTTGATGAATATAGCCGAACGCGCTACCAGGGGATCGTCTAACAAGTATCGTTCGCGGTATTTGGAGAGTGCCGAGATCCGATCCCACACTGCAATATCTTTTCCTTCAATGAGTTGTAGAAGCACATGTGCCACCAGAATCGCGATGTTCAAACCCATTTTATCGTTGTTGTAAGTTTGAATTTCGTTTAGGAAACGCACGCTTTTGTAGGTGGGAAATTGTTCGGGCAAAGGTACACCTGCCAGGTGGTGAAGGATATAGGCGTATGCGCCAGCTATGTACCAAAGCTCGCGCTGCGCAGTGTGCATGCCCGAAAAGCGCTTATGGTTGGTGACCTGCATATATATACCGATGGCCTTCTCGTAATTTTCGGTGTGCAAACACAGGTACAGATACACCTCCTGCGCAGAAAACCAGGAAGGCGTTCCTTCGGCAGCCATTTTCAAACCTTCTTCAGCGGCCAGTTTGCCCGATTCAAAATCGTGCAGATAGGTGTAAGCCACGACCTTCACATAATGAAACGAAGCCTGAAGATTCTGTACCGGGTAGGATTTCCCCCGAAGGTAAGCTAAGGCTTTGTTGCAGTTTTTAAGCAGTTCTGCATGTTTATTTTCCTCCATATAATACTGATTTTTAAGTAAATAAAAATATACATGAAACATAATTGATGGTACTTTACCTTCAAATGCTTCCAATTGACGAATTGGATTTATTAATGAACCGGCTGTTTTACGCTGTCCGCTTGTCTTTTTCCGGTATGGCAATTGGGCCCTTTGTACACATTCCCAGGCCTGGTTTTCCAGGTCGGTCCATTTTTTGTATTCTGCATAGAGTTGGGCATAATATTCAAATTCCTTTTCGCTTCCACCCACCCGTAACACACATTCTTTCAGGTAGAGGGCAGCCTGCATGACAAAATCGGGCCACTCGTATACCAGTCCTTTTTTTAGCAAATTTTCTGCTACTTCCTTGCTGGCAACCCGGCAACCGCGGGCATAAAGCATGCGCATGGCGCCTAGGTGTTTCATTCCTTCAAACAAGGTTTTTAGCCGGGTATCCGCTCGCGCCTTTTCTTCATTGTAAAAGAATACCATGTCGAGCAAATGGCTTTTTAAGGCCTTTCCGTATTTTTTGTAGGTTGTCAGGCAAAACCCAGCGCCTTGGGCTGCAGCCTCATCTGTTTTAAAATGATTTTTTTGAATGGCAGCATACAATTTAAGCATTTCAGGTTTGTTTTTACATAAGAATGCCAAAAGTGCTTCATCGCGCCAAAGCGATTTTTCGGCATACCATACCAATTCATTGAGTTCTTTAATCATGGTGGAGCATTGTTGGTGATTGAATGCTCAAAAATGGCCCAATCAAGACCGAAAAAAAACGTACAAATTTCGTGAAGTTTTCCACCGGAAAAGGGCCCTCCGAGAGGAGCTCTTTTCGAAAAAACATCAAAAAACGCCCATTTTTAGGCCATTTTAACTAAAAAACAACAAAAAAAAAATAACATTTTTGACCAAGTTTTCCAGAATAAGGGGAAAAACTTTTTTTCTGAAAAATTGGGATTTTAACATCCCCAAATGAGCCAAAACTTACATAAATTATTCATTTTAAACTACTTATACTAAAAAATTTAAGCATCTATTACTAAAAATCACTTTTCAAATCTGCCATTATGTGTCGAAACCTGAAGCCAGGCAAAGCCCCCAATTTTGCCGCACAACATTTTTTCACATTTAATACCACAAACCATGAAGCAACCGCTAAACACATTTTTCGAAACCTTTTGTCCCGCCGAAATTATTATTGTTGATGTAGGCGTTTAAACGCCGCATTATCCAGGTTTTGAGCCGTCTGCACCCTGCTGCAGGCGGCTTTTTTTTTGTTTTTCGAGGAGAAAACGCCCGCATTTTAAAACATAAACATATGAAATTCAAATACTTATAAAAAAGAAAAGATAAAAATCACATGCTAAAAACCTACGCAATTGTCGCCACTATGGGGTAAATGCCGCCCATACCTTTGTCGTGTTGAAAGTTAGAAAATAAAGCAAACACTTTGAGTTGATTTGATTTAATCCTTTTACCCAATCCTTTTTTTACCGGACAAAAAAGTTTGACCGGAAAGAATCAACCCCAATCAATCAGGTATTGCGTTTCAACAAATGGTGCAGGCAGGCGCGGATGCTGCGAAAAACAAGGAGTGGAGGACCTTGCGTAGGCAAACGAACCAGTGCCTGCACCTGATGAAACCCTCAATGGAGTTACCCGGAAAATCCAATCCAAGAGTACGGGCGCGGACGCCGAAAAGCGGATAGAGTAGGCGATTTTTTAATTTTATTCCCAACATGCGTTTTTACAATTTATTGCTTTCTCTGCTTTGCGCAAGTGCAATTGCAGTTCAGGCACAGGAAAACACCCCGGTAATCATCCCCAATCAGTATGTAGTACTATTGAAGGAAACCACTGCAACCCCTGTATGTCTCCTAGAAACCGAATTGCCCGACCGCGAACAAACCGCACAAGCAAATGAAGCCCTTCGATCAAACAACTTATTGAAAATTAAAAAGATTCGGAGTGCAGCCGGAATTGCAGAAACCTCAGTACTGGATTATTACACCGATGCCATCAGCGGATTTGTGGCCCAACTTACCCCGCAGCAGGTATCTGTCTTGCAACAAAACCCGGATGTGGAAGGCGTCTATCCAGATTATTTTGTGCAGAACACGATCCCAATTCCGGAAGATCAGCCTCGAGAAGTGGAGTCAGCCGGACAAACCACTGCCTGTGCAGTGACCAATGCAGGCGGTCCGGCCGATGGAAGCACCAAACCGACCGTCATCTGGATTCTGGATACGGGCATCGACCTGGATCATCCTGATTTGAATGTGGAAACAAGCGCGACTTTGGCCAAATCATTCATCCCTGGCCAAACACCCGACGACGGAAACGGACACGGCACCCATGTGGCTGGCATTGCTGCTGCAAAAAACAACAACATCGGTGTGGTAGGCGTATCTGCAGGCGCCAAAGTGGTGCCTGTAAAAGTACTCGACAACAACGGCGGCGGCAACTGGAGCCAATTGCTGAGCGGCTTGAACCATGTTGCCAAATACGATAAACGCGGCGATGCAGTGAACATGAGCCTCGGCGGCTATCCGGTGACCAATTGTGCAAATTCCGACAAACCCATCCGGGATGCCATCATTAACCTGGGTACTTCCGGCACTTTCGTGTGCATCGCTGCTGGCAACAACGCCGGTGATGCCGCGCTCAACAAACCTGGATGCATCAACGGAACCCGCATTTACACCATTGGCGCCATGGATTGTAACAAATCCTGCGCAGGCTACTCTAATTGGTCAAGCACCGTTGTGGATTATGTAGCCACTGGCTCCAACGTGTACTCTACCTACAAAAACGGCGGTTACGCCACCCTCTCTGGCACCTCGATGGCCACTCCAGTTGTAACTGGCATCGTACACGCACGCGTAAATGCCCCCTTGTCAGGTGGCACCATCAGTTGCGGCACCCCGGTCGGTCGCTATCCCATTGCCAAAAGAAACTGATTTTGTACTGGATGAAAGGAGCTTCCCGGAAAATCCTTCCAAAGAGTACGGGCGCGGATGCCGAAAAGCGTATAGAGTAGGCGCCTTTTTTTTAATCTAATCTCATTTACAATGCTTAACAAATTAACCAACATTCAAATTTTACTGGCAATTGTTTTGTTTTTGCCAACACTTTCGCAGGCGCAAACTGTCACCAATGGCCGATTGGTATTTCCAACCCTGCAGGCGCTTAAAAGCAAAATTCAACAGTTGGAAAATGCCGTAAATACAACCCCGGAAACCACTACTGAAATTGCCGAAGGTGTTTTTTACGAGCCTTACCCGGCGCTTGATCAGTTTGAAAAAAGCATGCGTGGCTTTACTTCCTTGCGGTCAATTGCCTTGCAAGATCAGTACACCCAGTTACGCGCAGGTAAAGCGCCGGAAGATTTGGTTTCCTTATCCTGGATTTCCGACCCGATTCAAACCAGTTTGTTGAATGTTAATCGAACCATTCAGGTAGAGGACACCATTTTTTACCTGAAAAACAGCCACGTTACCGTTAAAATCCCGAAAGCCAACGAGCAAATTCTGGCCCAAATCCTGAAAGGAGAAAATATTGGCAAGTTTGGAAAAGACGTGGTGCTTGATTGGGGCGAAGGAGGTTCCGAACCAGAATGCAGCGTGAGCGTAGACTACAGCAAGTCCTTTCTAACCTCGCTTTCAGGCCAATTTACATCCCAAGGCGCCTTTGGCCCTAGTGCTACATATTATTGGGATTTTGGAGATGGTACATTCTCCGAAAAAAAGAACCCGGCTAAAACCTACAATTATCCAGGTATATACACCATTTCTCTTACGGTAGAAGATGGCGAATGTACCGCCTTTGACTATGTACGCGTTGTGGTAAATCAGGCGTGTATTCCAGTTTTCAAAACAAATGACGGGGGAACCCCGGGCATGAAATGTTTCAATGTGCTTTTGGACAACCTTACTGGACATGTAATATCGTATAAATGGCGATTTGGCGATGGCGACAGCAGCAACCTTGAAAACCCTTGTCATGTATTTCCTTGCGATAAATCTTACAACGTAACTGTGCATGTAATAACCAGCAACGGCTGTGATATGTCATTCACCCAAAACGTAAACGTGAGTTCTTACGCATGCTGTGACAAAAACATCCGGGAAAAAGACACCGAATTCACGATGGAATTAAATGGCGGCAAGGAAAAAATAAAAGGGAATTGCAAGGACGCCTGGTTCCTGGGTATCATTTCCAATGTGAATGCTGAATTGATGCATTATACACGCAAAGGCATCTGGTGGCCAACGAAAGCCAATTTGCGGGTGGAATTGCGCGGTAATGTGTACCAAAAAGATGAAAAACGTTGTCTGTGCGTAAATCCCTTCAACATTGATTGTGAAGAAGAGAAATCTGCCTGGAGGGTATCTTGTAAAAAACCCATCAGCGGCAAATTCCGAACCTGGCTGGATAACCCCTGG
>JAGWYI010000208.1 GCA_018969455.1 Bacteroidota bacterium
CAGTGAAGTGGAACGTGGGATGGACTATGAAAGTTGCCATTTTGTGGCCAATCAGGCAGGCGGTTGGGGTGGAGGTATTTATTATCTGGATGGACCAGGTAAAGACAGGATTGGGATAAGCAATTGTTCGTTCGAACAAAATACCGCAAATATAAGAGGTGGAGGAATTCATTTTACAATAGGTCGAATAGACAAAAGCGCTTTATTTATAAGGGTTTCAAAATTTATCAATAATAAATCCAAATTTGCTGGAGCGGCAATAGATATTTACAATAACTTTGATTCTTTTAATGGACCCATTGTTGTTGACTCATGTTCATTTCAAAAGAATAATGGATCTGGCTCCCCAAATTCAGTTTTATATGCAGATTATTTTTTATCTGAAAATGACTATTTTAAAATTGTTAACTGTATTTTTTTGGAAAATAGTAATAGTCAGATTCTTGGCCTTTCCTTTGCGGGATCAGGGACAGGAATAATTTCAAAGTCAGTGTTCCAGAATAATAATGTAACACTTGGTGTCGGACAAGTGGCATCATTGAAAAAGATTAATATTGTTGATAATGCATTTATCAATAATATTAATTATGACCTTTTTTTAATCTCTATAAAAAATTGTAAATTAATAAATAATTCGTTTTCATCAAAATATCCTCTTAAATATCGTTTTATTCTTGATAGTAATGACACTACTCAGATGTATAACTGTACAATTTTTAATCAATTTCCAGAACAAATACAATCACAGGTTATCCGACCTTTATATATAAATAATTCCTATTTTAACATGATAGAAATGGGTTCTTTTTCTTATTATTTAAATACCTACCTCTCCCACAACTACCTCGGCGGATTTGATTGCGCCACTGCGCCCCCCAACGTGGTTTGCATGGATGGCAATATATTTAGTGGCGACCCGATGTTTACCGATACAGCCCAGGGCAATTATGCGCCATTGCCTTGTTCTCCGTTGGCAAATGCGGGCAGCAATGCTTTCGTCGGTCCGGAAGACAGTGTAGATATTGTCGGGACCCCACGCATTCAGGGCGGTCGCGTAGATATCGGGGCATTTGAATCGCCCGGACCCAGGGTGACAACAACGCCTGAGGTGCAGGGGGCATGCGGTCCGTCGGCCAACGGTTCGGTGTCGTTTTTCCCCCAAAACGCCTGTCCTCCATATACGGGCCAGTGGTCCAACGGCGCTGTTTCGGGCAATGGTTTTACCCAATTGTATGCCGGAAACTATGCTTTTACCCTCACAGATGCGCGCGGTGCGACTTGTACGGCCACCGCCTCCATCCCGCATTACGAAGCTTTTACGCTGGAATCTTTCAGCGAACCGGTGCAATGTGGCGATACTTTGGGCGGTCGCGGCTGGGCGAATGTGAGCGGGGGCTTGCCACCCTACGTTTTTTTATGGGACAATGGTTCAAAGGACAGTCTGCAAACAGAATTGCCGGCGGGGATACATGCGCTCCGGGTTCAGGATGCGCACGGCTGCAAAGACCAAACAAATGTTGTCGTGGAGGGCATAGGGGGGTTGAAAATTGCGGTGACGTCCACACCTGTTCATTGTTACGGTGTTCCAGATGGCACTTTGACCATACAAGCGCTCAACGGCAAGGCGCCTTACACCTATATTTGGGAAAATGGTCCTGCCACACCGGAATACCAGGGCTTGGGTCCGGGCGTGTACAAGGGCACCCTCACCGATGCCCTTGGCTGTCGAATTGTGTGGGTTTTGCCCTTGTCGGAGCCCGATTCGCTGCACGTGGAGGCGGTGGTAACCCCTTCCACCGATGCCCTAACCCACAATGGCCGGATTCAGGTGACGGGCATCAGCGGCGGCACAGCGCCCTTTACCCTGAGCTGGAGCAATGGCGCGATTGGGGCGCTGTTGGAAAACCTGGCGCCGGGGGTGTACACGTGTACGCTCACAGACGCGGAAGGCTGCACCCAAACAATCATTTATACAATTACCCTGGAGGTAGGCACGGAAGAAGCGGGTTTGGGTTTTTCCTTCGCATTGTGGCCCAATCCGGCCCGGGATGCAATTTTTATTCGGGATTTGGGACAAACGGGCACTGTGCAATGCAGCATATACAATGCTCTGGGCGTGCTCATGTACGAGCGCTCCAGCGCACAATTGGATGAAGCAGTGGATATCCGGCACTGGCCTGCGGGTGTGTACACCTGTGTGGTGCAAAGTGCAGGGGGCAAGCGTTGGATTGAGCGTTTCGGGGTGGGTCGGTGATGGGGCTGTTTATCAAGGGCAGGGCAACAGAACTGTCGTGCCCTTGATGAACCGCTGGCAAATCCCGTTCGGGACTGTTCGTGTATGGAAATAAAAAATTATACTTCGCGCTGCTTGCTTTTGTGCATGGCCTTAGGCCTAAATCATTGAAGATCAGCGCACAGCATGGCAAAGAATGCTGCTATTCAGGCGGCGTTTAGTGTACCTGATTTGTTCAGAAGCGTATAAATCAGCGCATCATCTGTCAAGTAATCTATATTGTATTGGACTTGATTGCATGACAGGTGATTTATTGTACAAAATCTAATTTCCTTTCACCGGAAGCCCTTCTTCTTCCCAGGCGCTGAGTCCGCCTTCAAGTGCTGCCACATTTTCGTAGCCGTGTTCAAGCATGAATTTTACGGCTTCATGTCCTTTCAATCCGATGCGGGAGAGAAAAACAACGGGTTTATTACCGGGAATTTCGGAAAAGCGGGCGCCCAATTCCTCAAAAGGGAGGTTAACAAAGCGTTTTACATCGATGGATTTGTGGGCGACGTCGCTGGGGTTGCGCACATCAACGATTACGGCGCCGAGCATGTAACCGGCGTATGCTTCGCGCGGGCTGACTTTTGGAATGGAAATCATGTTGTCAAGGAGGTTATGTTTAGAATAAATGTTGTTGATTTTTATAGCAAAGATATAATAAATTTTGCGGTTAAGCCATAGTTGCAGTGGATGATTTTGTGGTTATTTTAAAAAAGAAATTTATATTATCCTTCCTTGAAAAAGTTGAAATTATTGAGCGTGGATGTTTGTCAGACGAAACATGATTTGGAATTTGGTATGGGAAAATGGCCTACCTTTGCGGTTAAATTGTCCTAACTAAATTTTTACCATGCAAGAAGTTTTCATTGTATCCGCTGTTCGTACGCCGATTGGCAGTTTTGGCGGCAGTTTGTCGGGCATTGGCGCGACGCATTTGGGTGCGCATGCCATCGGGGCTGCTTTGGAGCAGGCTGGTGTTTTGCCCGATCAGGTTTCAGAGGTTTTGATGGGCAATGTGGTGAGCGCCAATTTGGGTCAGGCTCCAGCGCGTCAGGCTGCCTATTATGCCGGCGTTCCACACAATGTGCCTTGCACAACCATCAACAAGGTATGTGCTTCGGGCATGAAGGCCATTTCCTTAGGTGCGCAAAGCATAATGCTGGGATTGAACGACATTGTGGTTGCGGGCGGCATGGAAAACATGTCACAGATTCCGTACTATCTCCCCCATGCGCGCTGGGGGTACAAATACGGCAACGGCGAGTTGGTAGACGGTTTGGCAAAAGACGGGTTGACGGATGTGTACAATCAGAAAGCGATGGGGGTTTGCGGCGATGCAACAGCTGCCAAATACAACATCAGCCGGGAGGACCAGGATGCTTTTGCGATAGATTCATACAAGCGTGCGGCGGCGGCAAGCGAAGCCGGGTTGTTCAAACCCGAAATTGCCCCGATTTCCATTCCCCAGAAAAAAGGCGATGCGCTGGTCGTTTCAGAAGATGAAGATTACAAAAAAGTATTTTTCGATAAAATTCCCGGCTTGCGTCCGGCATTTACGCCGGATGGAACGGTGACCGCTGCCAATGCGAGCAACATCAACGACGGCGCGGCAGCCTTGATTTTGGCGAGCGGCGACGCGGTAAAAAAATATGGTTTGAAGCCGGTGGCCAGGATCCGCGGTTTTGCCGATGCCGAGCAGGAGCCGGAGTGGTTTACAACCTCGCCCACAATCGCGGCGCCCAAAGCGCTTAAAATGGCCGGTGTCAGCTTGGAAGACATTGATTATTTTGAGGTAAATGAGGCTTTTTCGGTGGTTGTACTGGCCTTTGAACAGGTATTGCATGTGGATCATGCCAAAACCAATGTGTTTGGCGGCGCCGTAGCCATCGGGCATCCGCTGGGCGCATCGGGTGCGCGCATCGTGACTACCCTGAACAATGTATTGCGCCAGAAAAACGGCACGCTGGGTTTGGCAGCTATATGCAATGGCGGTGGCGGCGCGACGGCGCTTGTGATAGAGCGGGTGTAAGAAACTGTTTTAAAAATAAATGAAAACAGCGGTTCTCTTTGCGAGGGCCGCTGTTTTTTTTGTTCAAAAAGCAGGAGTCAGGTACAAGGAAAAGCGTTAAATTCAATAGCTACATGTACATTTGCCATTGATGAAACCAACTTTTCTAATTATTACAGGGTTTGCCTTTGTTTTGGCGCCATTTTGGGCCCAATACCTTGGTTTTCAAATTTCGGCTATCCCTTTTTCCTTCAGTTACCTGTTGGGATTGGGGATTTGGGCTTTCGGCTATTACCAGATAATGCAGTTTGGATCGGCTCGTGACTTGAATATTGCGTTTGCTTTGGGGCTTGTTTTGTTTTCTGCCATGCCCCCCGAAATTTCGAAAGACATTTACATATATATATTGGAAGGCAAGTTGGCGCTTTCTGGATATACTTCCTATATAGACGCCTCTGTTAATTTGAAGGACCCATTTTACGTGTACACCGATCCGCATTGGCTTGATTGTCCGAATCAGTATGGGCCGGTTGCCTTGTTTTTCTTTCAGGTTGTGGCCTTTTTGGGTGGAGATCATGTATTTATGAATATATTTTGGATGAAGGCACTGGATGTGGCTTCTGCGTTGGGGATTTTTTTTATTTTAAAATACGCTGCGGCAAGTTTGAGGCTTTCTGTGGTGCGTGCGCAAGCGTTGGTATGCCTTAATCCGCTATTTTTGATTCAGGGACTTGGTCAGATGCACATCGATTTTATCGCTTGCGTGATGGTATGTTTGTTTATGTATGCGATTGTTCGAAACCAGTTGGTTTGGGCAGGTGTATTAACTGCTTTGTTGGGCGCCACCAAATTTATGCTATTTCCGCTTTTTTGGTTGTTGATTTTGGTTTATTCCGTGTATGCCTGGCAACAGAAAATATTCAGTATAAAGGCTTTTGCAGTTGCTGTTTGCGCCAGTTTTGCCTTGTTTGCAGTGGTTTATTGGCCAGTTTGGCAAGGCATTGAAACCATATTGATTCCTATGGCCTATCATGAGAAAAAAGAACCGGTAAAATCAATCGTGGAGTTACTTTCCTATGGGTTGGCCTTTTTTTGGCCGCAAGACGGGGCTGATTACAATTGGACAGATCCATTTATCAAAGACAAAATATTTTGGGGGCAGCAATTAAAACGTTTTTTTCAGGTTTTGGCCTTGATTTTGGCCGCAAAAGTCACTTTGACCATTATAAATGCCAAAAGCCTCAGTCAATTATTTTATGGTTTTAGTCGGATCATGCTTTTGGTTTTTATCTTATATACCCCGGTGATGCATGCCTGGTATTTTTTGTTTGTGCTGCCATTTTTTGCCCTAACCGAGCATCAGAAAGAAATTATTTGGTATGCTGTGTGTGTGTTTACTCTGGCCAACGCCTATGAAATTGGATTAACGGTAGGCACGACAACCGGAAAGGTATTGATGATTCTTTTTACCGTGCTTTCGGTATTGAGTTATTTTATGTATTTCAGGAAATTTTATTTGCAAACTTTGACCACCAGCGAATCAAACACCATCGAAGAATTGGAATTTGTTGCAAGGAAACATAAAACCTATTAAACAACTGTAATTGAAGTGGGCCTGTGTAGCAGGCAAGATTTCTTTTTATAACGACATTTCCCTAAAGCACTTTGCTGCAATTTTCCCGAGGAGAACCTGCCAGGTGCACAAGCTTGGCTTCTTTGCTTTCAACTAAATTTTCGTTTTTTAACTAAAAAATAGTTGACAAACGAAAATTTAGTTGTACATTTGTTTTATGAAACGTTTGAATCACAAAGAAGAAGAAGTCATGGCCATTTTGTGGCGCCTGGGCCATGCCTTCGTCCATGACATCCTGGCCGAGATGGAAGCGCCGCAACCGCCTTACAACACGGTATCCTCGATTGTGCGCAAACTGCAAGACGAAGGATTGATTGGGTTTGAGGCTTTTGGTAAGACCCATCGGTATTTTCCGATTTTGAAGAAAGAAGATTACCGCAAAACGGCCTTCCAGCGCATGCTCGACCATTATTTCGGGGGATCGCCGGCCGATTTGCTATCTTATTTTGTGAAAGAAGAAAAGATGGACCCGGCCGAGCTCGACGCCCTGTTGAAAAAAATCAAGGATCAGGAATAAACACCTTCCCTATGGCTTATTTGTTGGAATCGGCTTTTTGCCTGAGCTGTTTTTATGCTTTTTACTGGCTTTTTTTACGAAAAAAGACCTTTTTTCAGTGGAATCGCTGGTATTTGCTGCTCACCCCGGCGCTTGCTTTTTTGATCCCTGCCCTGTATATCCCTTTGAAGCGACCGGTTCCCAAGCCTGCACCTGTGTTGGATTTACCTGCACTTGTGGTGCACACCCAAAGCGCGCCGATGGCGGTTTACCGCCAATTGGAGCAGCCTTTGGCATCCGAAACCGGAATTACGCTGGGCGTCTTGTTTGGGCTGGTATATAAAATCGGGGCTGTTTTACTCGCTATGCTTTTGATATACAGACTCTTGCGTTTGTATTTTATGGTAAAATCCTGCAAAATCATTCCCCAGCAAGGCCATCTTCTGGCGCATACCCGAGACGACAGCGCACCGGTGGCTTCCTTTTTCAGCCTCATTTTTTGGCATAAAACACCTTCCAACGAACGCGAACGCCTGATTTTGGAGCACGAAATGGTGCATGTGCGGCAATGGCACAGTCTGGATGTGTTGTTTATGGAAGCCCTGGTGGTTTGGCAATGGTTCAACCCGCTGGTGTATTTGTACCGGCGCAGTTTGCAGGCGGTACACGAATACATCGCCGATGACTATGTGGTGCGCAACACCCGACAGAAATACCTGTACGCCAGCCTGTTGGCGCAAGAATACCGGGATAGGGCCCATCCCGATTTGATGAACACCTTTCACGCACAATTAAAAAACCGCTTGACCATGCTTGCCAAAAATCCTTCTCCCCGAATGCAAGGGGCCTTTTATTTGCTTTCCTTCCCGCTTGCCCTGAGCCTGATGCTGTT
>JAGWYI010000209.1 GCA_018969455.1 Bacteroidota bacterium
TGGCTTGAAAAATCCGCCTTTCTTGATTCCTGCCAATACAGAACGTACCTTAATTGCCGAATTACCTGTTTCTGATCTGGCGGGCGGATTTCCACTTTCTGTTTTTTCCCTTACCCCGCATGCGCACGTGGTGTGCAAATCGTTCAAAGCGTATTCCTACCGACCTGGCTTTACCGATACCATTCCGCTGATTGATGTGCCGAGGTGGGATTTCCACTGGCAAGGCACCTATACGATGCGAAAACCCTTGCGCTTGGGCGGTAACCGGATCTCACGGGCTGAAGTTGTATACGATAATACCGAAAACAACCCGGAAAATCCAAACTTCCCGCCCAAAGACGTGTGGTGGGGCGAAAAAACGACCGATGAAATGCTGTATCTCTTCGCCACGGTGGCCCTTTATGCCCCGGGCGATGAAAACATCATCCTCGACAGCACCCTGCTGACGAGTACCAGACCCGTTTTGGTACAGTCTGATGGCATTCAGATATGTCCAAATCCGGTGCAGGATGTTTTGGATATTCGAATGGAAACAATACAAAATGGCATGACGGATTTTATCCTGACTGATATGCAAGGCCGCACAGTGCGGCAGTGGCGGGAAAAGAATTTCCAGCGCAGCCGTACATCGGTTCAGTCGCTGGAGCCGGGCATGTATGTGTTGCACCTGCGTCAGGGAAACAACATTCGCTGTGTGAAGGTGGTGAAGGAGTAGAAAGCGGATTTTGAATATCGAATTTCGAATTTCGAATATCGAATATCGAACGCCGAAGTTTCGGCGTTCGATGCTTTTTAGGCGCAGATTTATTTTTTCAAAAACACCGCCGCGCCGCTGGCCAGCAGCCATTGTCCGGCGATGTAAGTGATCATGATGGCGATGTTGGCATCCGGGATGGTCCAGGCAAATTTGTTGATGGCCAAAAGGCTGTCAGAGCCTACAAACAGGAGGGAACCATAAAGCGCCATCAAGCTTGCATCGGGCGCGAGCACGCTTTTGGTATTGATGGCGCTGATGGCCATGGTCAGGAGCGTGCACGCGTACACCACCACGGGCGCCCGCATGGGCGCGGGAATGCCGGGCCACAACAAGAAGAGAAATCCGGCTAAATAGGCCAAAAATGCCAGTACATAGACCGGTTTTTGCTTGAAATACCCTTTAAAAAGCGATACTTGCCGGGTAAAAAACAAGATATAGGCAATTTGCATGAGCAAAAACGCGCCCAGGCCAAGTAAAAAATACAGTCCACCCTGCGGGCCATTGGAAAACAGAAGCAGCGTATCGCCTGCACAAGCGAAAACAAGTGCCAATAAAAATCCGTATCGCAGGCGCGGATCTGCGTCGGGCGTATCCAGCCAGAACCAGATGCCCAGCAAAGGCATGAGCATGGGTTTGAAGATAAACACAAATTGCGCATCGCCGGTGATTTCACCCAGCAATTCGGCGAAGGCGCAAAGGGCGAAAGCGCCCAGCCATCGGTATTTGGCAGATTTCATCATGAATGTGCTTACAATGCGCCTAAAATGGCGCGTTCGATGCGTTGGAGCGGGTTTTCGGTTTCAGAGGGGCGCTCAAACGGGCGTCCTGTGAGCAATTCATAGAGTTCTATGTAACGCGCCGTGATTTCTGCTACAAAGGAATCGGGCATTTCCGGCATGATTTGGCCTTCTTTGCCTTGAAAACCTTGTGCGATGAGCCATTCGCGCACAAATTCCTTGCTGAGTTGGCGTTGTTTTTCGCCATTTTTTTGCCGCGCTGCATAGCCTTCGGCATAAAAATAACGCGAGCTGTCGGGGGTGTGGATCTCGTCCATCAACACCACCTGGCCGTCTTTTACCCCGAATTCGTATTTGGTGTCGACGAGGATCAGGCCTTGTTGCGCCGCCATTTCGGTACCGCGTTGAAACAGGGCGCGGGTGTATTGTTCCATTTGTGCGTACAAATCCGCGCTGACGATGCCGCGTGCGAGCAGGTCATCCCGGGAAATGTCTTCGTCGTGGCCTTCCTCGGCTTTGGTGGCCGGGGTGATGATGGGCTCGGGGAATGGGTCGTTTTCGCGCATGCCCTCGGGCAGGGGTACGCCGCAGAGGCTGCGGATGCCGGCGGCATAGGTGCGTGCCGAATGGCCGGCCAAATACCCGCGGATGACCATTTCGACGCGGATGGGTTCGCAGCGGTAGCCAATGGCCACATTGGGATCGGGGGTTGCGATGAGCCAGTTGGGGCAAATATCGCGGGTGGCTTCAAGGAAATGCCGGGCAATTTGGTTCAAAACGGCCCCTTTAAAAGGAATGGGTTTGGGTAAAATATGGTCGAACGCCGAAATTCGGTCGCTGGCGACCATCACCAGGCGTTCGCCGATGGAATACACATCGCGTACTTTTCCGCGGTAGAAGGCCGTTTGACCGGGCAGTTGGAAATTTGTTTCAGAGATGGGCATAGGGAAGAATTTGAAATACTGCGGGCGAAGTTCGGCATGTTTTGGCATTATTCGAACACCAGTTCCACAATGTCTTCGACTTTGAGTCCGAGCAAGCTGGCGGCCCGGCCCATGTTGATGGCGATTTCGAGGTAACCAGCGGCGTTAAACAGGCAGAGCGGTTCGCCTACGGGCACATCGGCGTAGCTGTTGCTGAGTTGGGTAATGGGATCGTTGCGTTTGAAAAACAGGGAAAACTGGCGGCCATTGCGAACTTTTTCGAATACATCGCGGGTTACGTTTACCACGGCATTTTCGAAATAATCGAGGTGGATGACCGTGCCCCGAATGCGGGTTTTGGTAATAACCGGCTGAATGCGAATGCGTTGCAAAAGATCCGTGCCTGGAGTGCCAATTTCTTCAAAATGAACGCCCGAGGTGAGTTGGGCCACGGTATCTACAAAAACGGTTTTTACGCCAAAGTGTGCATCGGGGCCTGTTCCCAGGTCGCGCAATTCAAGTGGATTTGGATGCCCGAAAATCAGACTCAAAATCCCGTTGTTGGGTGCGACGAAAAAATGGCCTTCGACACGGGCCAGCACAAAATTTGATGTGGGCGCATACACGCAATGCACGCCCAGGAGGTGAATGGTGCCATTGGGAAACTCTGGCCAGCAGTTTTGCACCACGAAAGCCGCCTGTACCAGGTCGAAAGGTTTGATATCATGCGCGATATCAATTAATTGCAGGGCGGGGTGTTGCCTCAAAAGCGCACCCTTCAGTGCACCGACGTAGAAATCCTGGGTTCCAAAATCGGTTGTCAGTGTAATTAATTGCATATCGGGGAACTAAACATTTCGGTGAAGGGTTGAAAAAGCGATCCAAGTCATTTACATTTGTGGGCAAAGAACGGGTATTTTGAACGAAGCGTGGCATGGAGAAGCGGCGCAAAGTATGCCTTTGAAAATCAGCCCGTTGCGCGCCGGCTTGCTCCCGCTGTCCGAAACAAGTAAAATCTTTTGAGCGAAATCATTTTGACCATCGAGGGCGTAGACCTCGTTGAACTCTACGGCGAAAACAACGCAAAATTAAACCTTTTGCGCAAAGCCTATGCGGATGCCACCATTACTTCCCGCGGCAACAGTTTGAAAATTACCGGTGAAAAGAAAGACACGCAGGCTGCCAAAGCCCGATTTGAAATGATGGTGCGCTATTTGCGCGAGCATGGCGAATTGCCCATTCAGACGGTGGAAGATCTGATGGGGGGTGAAAACCCCTTTGAAGTGCGCATTCCGGTAAATGGCGACAGCGCGAGCGGCAGTACCATTTTATTTGGCCGGGAAGGGAAACCCATCAAAGCCAAAACCCGCAACCAGAAAAAACTGGTGGAAGCCAGCGAAAATCACGATATTGTATTTGCGCTCGGTCCGGCCGGTACGGGTAAAACCTATACCGCAGTTGCAATCGCTGTGCGCGCGCTGAAAAACAAACTGGTTAAGAAAATAGTGCTTACCCGTCCGGCCGTAGAAGCTGGCGAAAACCTCGGCTTCTTGCCCGGCGACCTGAAGGAAAAAGTGGATCCTTACCTCCGTCCGCTGTACGATGCACTGGATGATATGCTCCCCATGGATAAATTGAATTTTTTCATGGACAACCGCGTCATTGAAATCGCACCCCTGGCCTTCATGCGCGGTCGTACGCTCGACAACGCCTATATCATCCTCGATGAAGCACAAAACGCGACACCGCTGCAATTAAAAATGTTTCTGACCCGTATCGGACCAACCGCCAAGTGCATCATCACCGGCGACTTGAGTCAGATTGACCTCCCCCACCATCAAAAATCGGGCTTGCGGCAGGCCATCGACATCCTCGACGGCGTAGAGGGCATTGGCATCATCACTTTGAACACCGAAGACGTGGTGCGGCACCGCCTCGTGAAGGAAATCATCAAGGCTTACGACAAAATTGAGGCAGAAGAACGGGCGAAAAAGGAACGCTTGCGCAAAAAAGCCGAACAAAGCCTCGATCCCGATGCCGCCGGCGAAGCGGAAACCCCATCTGATCCATTGCTTAATCAAGATCAAACCATATGACTTCTACTGTAACGTATACCGGCCACCTGCGCACCGAATCAACCCATCTGCTCAGCGGTACGGTGGTCACTTCCGATGCGCCCCCCGACAATCAGGGCCTGGGACAGGCCTTTTCCCCGACCGACATGGTGGCCAATTCGCTGGCTACCTGCATGCTGACGACTATGGGCATCAGCGCGCGCAACCATGATATGAACATAGACGGCGCCCGGGCAGAAGTGACCAAGCACATGGCCGCCAACCCGCGCCGGATTGCTAAAATCGAGGTTAAAATTTTTATGCCTGCCGGTGAATATTCGGAATTGGACCGAAAAAAACTGGAAGCCGCTGGACATGGTTGTCCGGTTGCCGTAAGTTTGCACCCCGATCTGGTGCAGGATATTACCTACATTTGGCCGTAAACTCATTTCATTCGAAAGCGCGACTTTATTTATACCCATGTTTGACCTGAATTTTTCGGCGGAAACGCCGGCTACCGAAGTTTTTGATGCCGTTGCCCGGTTCTTGCATGAAGCGGGTTTTCGCATTGCCAGTTTCGATCATGCACGCCCCTGGGGCGGTTTTTTTGTACTGGATGAAAGCCAGGCGCCGCAATTTGTTTCCCGGTTTTTCCCGAACCAATCTATGGCTGATTTCGCAGGATTTGAGAAATTGAGTCCGAAAATCCTGGTGGTAGCACCCAACAAGCGTCTTTCCTGGCAGTATCATTTCCGCCGCGCCGAATTGTGGCGGGTAATTGGCGGAGAGGCTGGCGTGGTGGTAAGTAATACAGATGAACAGACGGAATTGCAAAAACTACCCATCGGCGCCGAAATCAGCCTGAAACAGGGCGAACGCCACCGTTTGGTTGGGGTAGACTCCTGGGGTATTGTCGCAGAGATCTGGCAACACGTGGATCCCGAACATCCTTCCGATGAGGATGACATCGTGCGCCTGCAGGATGACTTCGGACGGTAAAGTTCTGAGGAACTCTGTTCCGCAAAGTTCTGAGGAAATCTGTTCCGCAGTGAAGAATTCTGTTCCGCAGTTTTCAGGAGGATTCCGCTCCGCAGTGAAGAATTCTGTTCCGCAATTTTCAGGAGAATTCCGCTCCGCAGTGAAGAACGCTGCTCCGCAGTTTTCAGGAGGATTCCGCTCCGCAGTGAAGAATTCTGTTCCGCACAATAGGACGCTGTAAATAATTATAGTGCCCAGTGCTGTAAATCTTTCTCATCCCGATTGCCCCAATATGCCCGCTTTATTGCGTTTGCTAACGTACTTTAAATATTTTTTTAAAATACAAAATGTTTCTTTTTTGCTAAGGTAAAACATTTTATATTTGCAGCCTCTCCTCCAAGCACGCAGAACCCTGTTCTGCAGTTTTACTTTTTTTCTATTATATTGGAATAATTTGATCGGAATGTATTGCCGAACAAACGCTTAACCACGATGTCTAAAGAATTTTACCGTCGCCGGTTGCCGCATTGGCAACCGCCAGAAGCTACTTTTTTTGTTACGTATCGCCTCGCTGGGTCGATTCCTCAGGCGGAAATTAAGCGTGTTCGAGATGCGTATGAGGCGGAGATTCGTCTTTTGAGGGATTCGGTGCCTCAAACTGGTTTTTTGAGGGATTCGGTGCCTCAAACTGGTTTTTTGGGGGATTCGGTGCCTCAGACTGGTTTTTTGGGGGATTCTGTGCCTCAGATTCAAATTGAGCGTGGATTTGTTGGATTTATGGTTGATGCGGAAGGGGTGGGCGCGGTGGGCGCGGAACGGAGTTCCGCTAGACTCGGCGTGGATGTGGAACAGATCCTTGTGCGTTTGCTTCGACGGAAACAAAAAATTGCAGAAAAACGGCAGTATAAATCCTGGGACGACTTTTTGGATTCTAAACTGAATGCTCCTTATTGGCTGGAAAATAAGGCTGTTGCTGAATTGAATATGAAGGCTATTCAATTTTATGATGGAAAACTTTATCGCTTGTTGGCTTGTACCATTATGTCTAATCATGTGCATCTGATGATTGAACTGCTGCCCGGTGCTCCTCCTTTATTTAAGGTGATGCAGAACCTGAAACGGTACACGGCATTACATTCCAATCGAATGTTGAATCGTACTGGACCTTTTTGGGAGGAGGAAAGCTATGACCACGTGGTTAGAGATTATGAATTTGATCGAATTTTTTGGTATATTCTGAATAATCCGGTGAAGGCAGGCTTGGTGAAACATTGGTCTCTGTGGAAATGGACGTTTTGTGACGTTTTGATTTGGGAGGATAGGATTAATGGGGGCGATGGGGGCGGGGGCGATGGGCGCGGGGGCGATGGGCGCGGAACGGAGTTCCGCTAGACGGGTCTCGTCAGGTAGGCGCCGTAGTCGGGAAGCAGGGCTTGATATGGTGTCCCCATGAGCGGCGATGACAATACGAAATCAGCGGTGGAACGGTCGCAGGCTACCGGGATGTTCCACACGGCGCCCAGACGAAGGAGGGCTTTAATGTCGGGATCGTGGGGCTGGGCTTCCATGGGGTCCCAGAAAAATATGAGTATGTCGATTTTGCCCTCGGCAATCATGGCGCCTATTTGCTGGTCGCCGCCTAATGGCCCACTTAACATGCAGGTAACAGGCAAATCCAGCGCTTTTTTTAACAAGGTGCCCGTGGTGCCGGTGGCAAATAAGGCGTGCTGTGATAAGACCGCAACATTGTATTTCGCCCAATCAATCAAATCGTTTTTCTGATGGTCGTGGGCAATGAGGGCAATGCGCTTTTTTACCTGCAAGGTTCTGTAGTTGTTGGCAGCCATAAAATATG
>JAGWYI010000210.1 GCA_018969455.1 Bacteroidota bacterium
TCTGGCAATGGATCGCCCTACAACAGCAACGGGAACATGCCGCAATCCTACCCGACGAACCTACAGCAGCCTTACACTATTTCGCAGAACCAACGGCACGTATTACAGCATCTATTTTTTCACAAGGCGCCCGTATTATCGGGGTTGATCCCCAAAAACTGTATCAATTTGGATATCAAATGGGTGAATTGATTTACCTCTTGGATGCCTTGGAGGATTTAACACAAGATGCACATAAAAAACAGTTTAACGCTATACTGCGGGTGTATTCGGTGGTTGAAAACACCATAAAAAAAACCATCGCCGACCATATTCACAGACTTACGCAAAAAATTAAAATCACAATTAACCAATTGCCCATTCCAGATATTCAAAAGATAGATTATCGCCAACGCTTTTCCACCAATGTGATGGTGCGGGTTTCCAATGCTTTGGAGGACGAAAAGCCTTATTTCCAAACCCTTCAAAAAAAAGTGGTGACACGCTTGGGCCTGCGTTCTTTAAGTGCCAAATCATTTGCACAGCGTATTACCCGCGATACCCCGGTTTGGGTTGCCATGCCCAAATATGCTTTTGCCTATACCGCGGTGATGATTGCGCCCAGCTTGCCGCAGGAATTGTCGCATTCAAGTGATCACAATCTGATCAGCAACACTGCATTTTTAAGCATTTTAACAGGTTTTATTGCAACGATCCTGTTATGGCCGCGCCTATTACGTTTGGTTAGAACCTACAAAAGTGAGTTTAGAAGGTTAAAAAAAGCAAAAAATGATGGCAAAAAATGGACTGCCAAAGAATGGCTGTTATTGATTGTAGCAATTCTGTTGGGTGGTTTTTGTTGTACCGCATTTTGCATTTATGATTTACTTAACGATACGGCCCAATCCGCACAGGATCCAAACAGTGGTTGTTGTAGTGGCGGTAGCGGCTCTTCCTCTCAAGGGAATTCGGGAAGTTGTTCCAATGATTCTTCTTCCACTGGCAGTTCCGATACTCAATGCGGCTAATATTTACCAAACATACATTTCTCTTTTTTTACACGCTGCTTGCAACCAAAACACCTCGTTTTCCTTTGATTTCCTTAATTTTGCAGCATCCTGATACCACAGGATGCTGCAAATCTTATGAAACAACTGCTTGTTCCCCCACAACCGCAATGCAACGTACAGCGGTACTCCTCTGCCGAAAACAAAGCCATTCTGCCCTACAGCCGACGCGATTATTATAAAATATGGATAACGATTGGCGAAAGTGTGCTGCATTACGCACACAAAACCGTACACATCCAACAACCCGCCCTTATTTTCTCTAACCCCCTGGTTCCCTATTCTTTCGAGCGCCTCAGCCCAAACCTGTCCGGATACATTTTTATCTTTACAGAAGAATTTTTGCGGGAAAACAACCGCCAGGAAAGCATCCTGCAATCGCCCCTGTTTCAGGTAGGCGCCAATGCCGTTTATTTTTTAAATGACGTACAATTGCAAACAATATCAGGCATTTATGAAAAAATGATCGAAGAATTCGAGTCTGATTATGCACACAAATTCGAAGTCATCAAAAATTATGGCAACCTCATCCTGCATGAAGCAATGAAAATGCAGCCCGCCCAAAATACCTACCAGCACCACAACGCCACCACCCGCATCGCCAATCTTTTCCTGGAATTGCTCGAGCGCCAATTCCCCATTGACGCCCCCGACCGGGTGTTAAAACTCAAAAAACCGAGCGATTTTGCATACCACCTTTCCGTTCATGTCAACCACCTCAACCACGCCGTGCGGGAAGTAACCGGAAAACCCACCTCCTTTCACATCACCAACCGGGTCGTCTATGAAGCCAGCGCCCTGCTGAAAAACACCGACTGGAGCGTTTCCGATATTGCGCACAGCCTCGGATTTGAATACCCCACCTATTTCAACAACTTTTTTAAAAAAAATACCGGTGCAACACCACTCTCCTTGCGGAAATAATTCTTTGATTTTTATACTTTTTACTTTGAATAGAGTTACACCTGCCCGAAAGCCGGCCCATACTTTTGCAGCATAAAAATAAAACACATGAAATACAATTTATTGGGAAACACCGGACTGAAAGTGTCCGAACTGTGCCTCGGCACCATGACTTTTGGCGGAAAAGGCTTCTGGACCGCCATTGGCACGCTGGATCAAAGTGCTGTAGATCAATTGGTTAAAAAATCCATTGACGGCGGCATTAACTTCATCGATACCGCCAATGTATATTCGGAAGGTCTGTCGGAAGAAATGACCGGCAAAGCGATCCGCAACCTGGGATTGAACCGCGACGACCTGGTGATTGCCACCAAGGTGCGCGGCAAAATGGCAGAAGCCCCCAACGGAAGCGGCCTGACCCGCAAACACATCCTGCAGCAAATTGATGCCAGTTTGAAACGCCTGAACCTGGATTACGTGGATCTGTATCAAATTCACGGATTCGATGCGCTCACGCCCCTGGAAGAAACCCTCGACACGCTGGACGGACTGGTAAAAAGTGGCAAAGTGCGTTACATCGGTTGCAGCAACCTGGCATCCTGGCAAATCATGAAAGCCGTTGCTTATTCAAACTACCACCGATTGGCCAAATTCGTTTCCTTGCAAGCCTATTACACCCTGGCGGGCCGCGATCTGGAGCGTGAAATTATTCCGGTTTTGAAAGATCAAAACCTCGGTTTGATGGTGTGGAGCCCCTTGGCAGGTGGTTTATTGAGCGGAAAATACAAACGCAATGGCGAAAATGAAGGCGGCCGCCGCGTCAATTTCGATTTCCCGCCTGTCAACAAAGACCGCGCATTCGATGTAGTTGAAGCCCTGGAACCCATGGCAAAATCCAAAGGCGTATCCGTGGCGCAACTTGCACTGGCCTGGTTGTTACACCAATCAGCCGTTACGACCGTCATCATCGGCGCCAATACGACCAATCAATTGGAGGACAACCTCAATGCAACCAACGTAACATTCACCCCCGACGAACTTGCCCAAATTGATGCGGTAAGCAAACTGCCCGCCGAATACCCAGGCTGGATGATCGAACGTCAGGGTGCAGATCGCGTTCGGTAAAAAATACAGCCCGGGTCTAAACCACCACTCCAAATTTCGAAATTCGAAATTCGGTGTTCGATATTCGATATTCGGTGTTCAATTTTAAAACTTGTTGCGGTGGGATATAAAAAACGGCATTAAAAATTCACTTTTCGCGCCATTTATCCCACCGCAACGCGTTTTTATCCCCGTGCTCCCGACTTCGGAGAAGTCGCACATTTGTACCAACAAATCAACAAGCAGCGCTCCGACTTCGGAGAAGTCGCACATTTGTAGGTCGAGCATTTGTAAACCAGACCAAAGCTATGCGCAAATCGTGGATCCGAAGCGCTGCGAAGCCGACTTGGCACAATTAGGTACCCGCTTAAAACTTCCCAAAGACTGGCGTTTTCAGGTAGTAACCCTGGATACTGACTTGGTGTTGCGTACCTTTGAGGGAGGCGAAGCCCATGTCACTCAGGATGAATTATAGAACCCCTATCAGCGTTTTAAATAGACCGTTCATGGAATCAACGACCAACACAGGCATCATTTCCTTCTTCGGCGCCGAGCAAGGCCCCTGGAAAATTGCTTCCATGCAAACCTTAATTGGTGCACCGCTCCCGGAAGCCAATTGTTTGAATATCCAGCAAAGTGCAATTACACCCGATCAAAATTCCGATGCAAAATGGATCTTGCGCGGGTTTATCAGCAACCTGCGCTACACCCACCGCAGTGAAAAAACCATGCTGGATGCGCATTCCAAACCCCTGGGCAGAGCAGCATACCATGCTGCCGCCTTGATTCCAATCCAAAAATCGAAGGAATGTTGGAACCTGGCCCAGGATGAACGCCGCCGTATTTTTGAAGAAGATTCCAAACACATACAACAAAGCGCTGAATACCTACAGTACATTTCTCGACAATTACACCATTCAAGGGATCTGGGGGAGGCCTTTGATTTTTTAACCTGGTTTGAATTCGCCCCGGAACATACCGAAAAATTTGATGCATTGTGTGCCATTTTACGAAAAACCGAAGAATGGCAATACGTAACCCGCGAAATTGATATTCGGCTTTTAAAATAATTATCCACAACAGGCAAGTTTTTAAGGAGGATGGCATCTCAAATGAAAAAAATCCATCTTTCTTTATGAGAATCGCTATCCTTTTGTCCTGCCTGTTAGTCGTGCAATTCAGCGCTAAAGCCCAATACAACACCCTTTGGATCCCGGATACCCTTTCCGGAACCAATTTCAACCTCGTTTTAAAAGACACCTTTGCGCAATTGCGCACAGGCAACCAAACAATCACCGCCGGGGTAAACGGTGCTTTCTGGGGCCCGACCCTTTTTGTCAACAAAGGAGATGTTGTTCACATGAACGTGTACAACAAACTGAACGATTCTACGACCATTCACTGGCACGGATTTCACTTGCCAGCAGTGATGGATGGCGGACCGCACCAAATCATTCCGCCGGGTACCCTTTGGCAGCCCTATTGGAAAATTACCAACCAGGCTTCCACCTACTGGTACCACCCGCACTTGCATGAAATGACCCAGGAGCACATGACCAAAGGCCTGGGTGGCTTCATCATCGTGCGCGATGCCGAAGAAGCGGCTTTGCTCTTGCCCCGTACCTATGGGGTGGATGACATACCCTTGGCCATCACCAGCCGCCGCTACACCACCGCCAATCAATTTGTGTATACCAATACGGCTTATGGCGATTATGTGCTTACCAATGGCACGCCGGATGCAGCTGTAAATTTGCCAAAGCAAGTGGTACGTTTGCGCATTCTGAATGCCGAAACAGAGCGGGCTTACAATTTTGGCTTTAGCGACAACCGCACTTTTTATGTCATTGGCAACGATGGCGGCTTGCTCAATGCACCCGTTTCGGTTACCCGCCTCAAATTAGGCGTTGGCGAACGCGCAGAAATTTTGGTGGATTTGAGCAATGTAGCCGTTGGCTCCAGTCTTGATTTGAAGGCATACAATTCTGGCCAGGCATTTGGTTTCCCGGGCGCAGAACCTGGAACCTCCGGCGAATTTGGCAGCCTTTTGAACAACAAAGACTTCACCGTATTGCACATCAACGTGAAGGCCACTACGGCAAAACCCGTTACGGCCATTCCAAGCACTTTGGTGAACAACACCTATTTGACCGCAGCAGATGCATCGGTGAGCCGCAGCCTTACCATTACAGGTGGCCAGCCGGCGGGGAATCCATTTGTATTTGACAACAAGGCATTTGAATTTAACACCATTAATAAAACATTGGATGTCAACACGACCGAAAAGTGGACCGTTACCAACACCAATATTTTCAGCCACGCTTTCCACATTCACGACGTCCAATTTAAAATCATTTCGCGCAGCACCGGCGCAGTGGGTCAATATGAATCCGGTTGGAAAGACGTATTTTACATTGCCATCAATGAAACCGTGAATTTTGTAGCGCGTTTTGCCGATTATGCCGATCCGATCCATCCGTTTATGTACCATTGCCACTTTGGAAACCATGAAGACGAAGGCATGATGGGGCAGTTTGTGGTAAAAGGCACTACCAGCACCAGCGATGTTGCCAATCCGCTAAACTATGCATTATTCCCGAACCCGGCCAATGATCGGTTGTACATTCAATTGGCCGACGAAAATGCCGAAGTGTATTATGTGACCATTTTTAATACCAATGGCAAAGCGGTCATGATGTTGCCGCAACCACAAATTCAGCAAGGATTTGACATTAGTGCGTTACCACAAGGAGCTTACTCCATACAGATCATGGAAAAAGAAACCAAAGCGGTCAGCACTAAGAAATTCGTTAAATTGTAGAAAATTGAGGGTTTGATTATACTTTTTAAAGGCTGCTTCGTTTGGTGGGAAAAACGGGGCAGCCTTTTTTTATTATGAAATTTATCATTAAAATAAAAAAATCTTATTTTTACCCAGATATTCCTTTAGTCGCCTAATACAATTTCAGGGTAAAATGCATCCAATCGAACCGCGTCATCTTAAATTAGATGCTTAGCATTAATCAACCCTTTCCCTGGCAAAAACGGTATTGAAGTGATCGGGTTAAAGGAAATTCCGGGAATTTTTCTATAATACGATAGTTTACCCATATTCTCAATGGTTTGAACAGCACCAAATCATTCCGAGCGCTGAGAGGTCCAACATTTGTGTCAACAACATGTATACTTCACGGCGCCAGGTTTTGGGCACAGCGATCTTTATAAATCATTATAAATCAGCGAAATCCATCCTGATTTATCCACAAAATCCGGCGAATCCTGGTATATATTGAACATATTATAATCTGCAAATACCTAATAAAATTAATACACTCCCTAAACCTTTCTCCGCCAATAAGTTAATTATCCGATTGAAGCAAAAAAAGCACCTCAACAGGCACATTCCTGCCGGTGCTTTTTGTTTATGGTACACGAACTACGAAAATGGCTGTATTTTTGCAGGAATCAATGCAGCAATCGATTCTTCTGTGTTATTTATGTCGCAGAGTGTAAGTAGGCTGCTGTGTCTCATCAAATACCAAACTGTATGGTTGGCAATCTTACCGAAAATGGCGCCAAGCTCAAGCGCATCTTCATCGAACCCAAGTTACCGCAAGGCCTCGCTCCCCTCACCGAACTTTCGCACAATCTCTGGTGGTCCTGGAACCATGATGCCATTGATCTGTTCAAAAGCATCGATCCTGTGCGTTTTGAGGCCTTAAATTTCAATCCGATTGCCTTGCTCGACGAGTTAAGCATCGAAAAGGCGCAAGAGCTACTCAACAATAAAACGTTTGTGGCCCAGTTAAAACAGGTACACAAAAGTTTCAAGGATTATATGGCTGAAAAGCCAGACCTCGACGATCCGAAAATTGCCTATTTCTGCATGGAATTCGGATTGCATCAAAGTTTGCGCCTGTATTCGGGTGGTTTGGGTGTTTTGGCGGGCGACTACCTGAAGGAAATGAGCGACCGAAACGTCCATTTCGTGGCTGTCGGACTCCTGTACCGCTACGGCTACTTCCAACAAGGCATTACCCTGAACGGCGAACAAATCCACCACGCCGATCCGGCCAAATTCACACAATTACCCCTCAAACCAGTTCGCGACGAACGGGAAGAATGGATCAAAGTTGAACTCAATCTCGCCGGACGAACCGTATGGGCCAAGGTTTGGGAATTGCCGGTTGGTCGCATTCCGCTTTACCTGCTTGATACCGACATTGAAGACAATCGCTGGGA
>JAGWYI010000211.1 GCA_018969455.1 Bacteroidota bacterium
AATGGGCCCTCCCAATGAATGACCCAATAAGATCATCGCTTGCCCCGGAGCAAAAAAATCAGCTACCGCTTTCGAATCAGCCGCTTGGGACTGAAGCGATGTTTCTGCTTGCCCATAGCCGCTAAAGCCAAATCCCGCACGATCGTATGTGATTAAATTAAACTTGCGGGTCAAGGCGGTATCTGCCAGATAATCCAGGTACGCATCCGATGATCCCGGGGAACCATGTACACATAACACCCAAGGCAAGGTGTCTGATTGATGAATACAAACTGCGTGCAAATTTCGCCCTCGGCCATTGGGAATATCTGCAAATTGTACCTGCGCAAATTGCCCTTTCTGCTGCAACTTTTTTACCCAGTCAGAATCGGATGTTCGCATCTTGATGATGCCCGATTGCATCACTACAATCCAAAGCAATAAAAATGCAGCAATAAAATACATAAAAAAACGGAAAAAACGGCGAATGCGCATCGAAAATAGAAAGTTCTGAACAAGGTGATAGGACTTATGTATAATTCACGCCGCCAGGTTTTGTGCATAACGATCTTTATAGATCATTATAAATCAACGAAATCCATCCTGATTTATCCACAAATTCCGGCGAATCCTGGTATACATGTTTAATTTTGCACAAAACCTGCATCATATTCTACTACTGCCTGTAAAAATTTGAATACCGGAACATGGCTTTATTTTTACAAAGCTTGCATCCCCTGGCCAATGTGATCAGCGTTTTGTGCAAAGTAAACGGTTTTTTAATCCATTAGGCGAGGATTATACATTATTTTTTGCCAACTTATTGCAGGAATATATTTGCTTCATTAAGTAATTGACTGTCAAATGTGTATACGTCAGATTGAAGATTATGCTCTGGCTTGATTGATGAAATTTACCAAAAAAATGGCCCTCTAAAACAATTGCCGCCAACTATGGGTTTATTTTCGCAGTTCAAACACTCCCGCATTCATGAAACATTTCTATACCATTGTCTACCTGTTTTTGTTGATATGCGCAGGCACGCACGACCTGCAAGCACAAAAACCCGTCAAACCTTCTAGTGCCGACATTCTTCAAAGCATTAAAAAACTCAATGTTCTGGGTTCTGTGCTGTACGTTGCGGCACATCCCGACGATGAAAATCAACGCTTTATCTCGTATTGCTCCAATGAAAAATTGTACAACGTGGCTTACCTCTCGCTTACCCGTGGCGACGGGGGGCAAAATCTCGTCGGCCCCGAACTGCGGGAACTGCTGGGGGTGTTGCGTACAGAAGAACTTTTAATGGCAAGATCGGTTGATGGAGGAAAGCAATTTTTTAGCCGGGCCAATGACTTCGGCTTTTCCAAAAGCCCCGACGAAACCCTCAGAATATGGAACAAAGATGCTGTTCTTTCGGATGTCGTGTGGACCATCAGGAAGACTCAGCCCGATGTAATTGTAAATCGATTTTATCACGACAAAAAGTACGATACGCATGGCCACCACACCGCAAGCGCCATGCTTTCGGTAGAGGCATTCGACTTGGCCGGAAAACCAGAGGTATATCCGGAACAACTCAAATATGTGACGCCCTGGCAACCCAAACGCCAGTTTTTTAATACTTCCTGGTGGTTTTATGGCGGTCGGGAAGCCTTTGAAAAAGTGGATAAAAGCCAACTTTTTTCACTCGATCTGGGCGTATATCTTCCTCTAAAAGGCAAGAGCAACAACGAGGTCGCTGCAGAAGCCCGATCTATGCATCGGTGTCAGGGATTTGGAGCCATGAGTGAACGCGGAGAAAGCATTGATTGGTTCGACTTTATAAAAGGGGACCGCCCGGGCGCCAACGACTTGTTCGAAGGCATTAATACGACCTGGAGCCGTATTGACGGCGGGGCCAAAATTGGCAAGTTGATTGAAAAAATTATTGAACATTACAAACCCGATCAGCCCGCAGCGTCGGTTCCTGAATTGATCAAAGCGCTCCAATACATTAAAGCCCTCCCGGAAGGATATTGGAAAACCGTAAAAATGGCAGAAATTAAACAAGTCATCAAATCGTGTTTGGGTTTGTACCTCGAAGCTGTTGCAGCCGAATCCAGCGCAGCCCCAGGCGATGCGATACAAATTGAACTGGAGGCAATCAACCGATCCAATACGCCGCTTACATTGGCTGCCATTCATTTCGCCAATGTAGAATTTGATACCGTCTTGGCCCTCAATTTAGAAAAAAATAAAGATTTTAAATTTAAGAAAAAGGTTAAAATTCCGGAAAACGCCCCTTTTACCAGCCCCTATTGGCTACAACAAGGTTTTAGCGAAGGAATGTATACCGTACCCGATCAGCAGTTGCGCGGGCTGCCGGAAACGCCCCGATACTTAGGTGTCCGGTGGTCGGTTCTGGTAGATGGGGAACCCCTCGAATTCAATTCGGATGTTGCCTATAAAGTAGAAGAACCTGCTGTCGGCGAGGTGTGGAGCCCCTTCGAAATATTGCCACCTGCTTTTATTGAGTTCGATCAATCTGCCTATTTATTTACCAAAAACAGCCGTGATATTGCGGTACGATTTAAAACCAATCGCGAAAATCTGCGGGGTTATGTATACCTCAGCTGCCCCGAAGGATGGTCGGTATCTCCTACAGAGGTTCCGGTACAGTTTAAAAATAAAGGTGAGGAAAAAACCCTGTACTTCACCATTACAACGCCTGATGCAGCGAGCTCCGGACGCATAAATGCACTTGTGCGAGTTGGCAATCAGGACCTGAGCATGAAAATGATCCCCATTAAATACGACCACATACCCCAACAAAGTGTGCTTCTCTCGGCAAATGCGCGTGCAACCCGTACCAATGTCGATGTAAAGGCGAAAACCATTGGTTATTTTATGGGCGCTGGCGATGATATCCCAAGCGCCCTTCGGCAAATGGGTTGCACCGTTACACTTTTGGAAGACAAAGACATGGAAGCCAAAAATCTGAAAAAATTCGATGCGGTTGTTTTGGGCATCCGAGCCTATAACACCAAAGCGACCCTCGCACAACATCAACCCAAATTGCTCGAATATGTAGAGCAAGGCGGGACTCTTGTGGTGCAATACAACAACAATTTTGATTTATTTGTAGATAAAATGACACCATACCCTGTAAAACTTGGGCGTACCAGGGTTACGGATGAAAACGCAGAGATGCGCTTTCTTTTGCCCGATCATCCTGTACTCAATATACCCAACAAACTCACCGCCTCCGATTTTGAAGGATGGGTACAGGAACGTGGTTTGTATTTTGCCAGTGAATGGGACAATCATTTTGCAGCCCCCCTTTCCTGCAATGACCCTGGTGAAAAACCCGCCGATGGTTCCTTGATCATCGCTCCGTATGGAAAAGGTCAATATGTATATACTTCGCTTTCTTTTTTCCGTGAATTACCAGCCGGAGTTCCAGGCGCCTACCGACTGTTTGCCAATATTTTGTCTTTAGGCAAATAATGATTGTCATCAGGCCTCCCTGCTGGTGTTTTGCCACAGGGAGGCCTGTTGTTTTTACCTGCCGGAGGCCAACAATTCAATGTATCCACTTAAAATGTTGGCACGCAAGTTTATTCCATCAACCCGCCTTTCATATATTTTGCAGGTGTAAAAATACGCGCCATCACTCAGCGCTTTGCCTTGTTCATTCAAGCCGTTCCAGTTTAAGCCGGGATCGCTGGTTTGAAAAACCAAATTTCCCCATTGATTGAATACCTGAAAATCAACATGGTCAATAAAACGCCAACCCGGAAAAGGGGTAAACAGGTCATTGCTCCCATCGCCATTGGGTGTAAAGGCATTGGGCAAACGATAATCCGGGCAATTATCTACACAAATGGAATCACTGCGCGCACTTTCATTGCCCACAGAATCAAGCGCCGATACAGCGTAACAACCGGCCAGCCCTTCCTGTAACAAATGATCAAAATGAGTTATGTTTACATCGAAAATTTGATCAATCAAAGTCATCGGCGTATTCTTGTCGGCAGCATACCATATTTTGTATGCCACTGCATCATCCGAACCTTCGCACTGGTTGTTGGGGTTGGTCCATCGGAGTTTGTTGATAAATGGAGGATCGGAGTCCTGTATATTGGAATCGGTGCATAGATTGCTGATTTGCAATTTAGGAGCACAAGGAGGAACGGTATCAATGGGAATACCACAGTTTTCCTGGGAGTTGTTGAAAATGGGATCCACTACACCTGGAATACTATAAGTGCCAACAGCACGCACATAATAACAGTAATTTTTGCCATTTGTCAATCCTCTGTCTTCGTAACGCAACGAAGTACTGCTTCCAATGGAATCAAACAGCCCGGTAACTTCGTTTTTTCTGAAAACATCAAACCGATAATTCATCCAGGGAACCAGCGATTGCCAACTCAGAATGTTGGTTTGATCGGTAGATGCGATGCTTAAAAAAACAGAGGATGCCTGATTGCTGGCGCCGATGGGGTTTGCATTTCCATTTACATAAAAGGCAACGGCATAATGATAAGGGGCGTCTTTGGTATTCAGTGGCGCATCGGTATAACAGGTGTCATTAGCCTGCCAAAATTGTTGCGCGATAAAAGAAGCTCCAGGGATTTCTGCGAGATTACCCGGTCCGAATCCGTTTCCACGTAATACCTGATATCGGTAGGGCCCCGGATTCAATATTGTATCCAAATCGGTTCCAACGGGTTTGGTCCAACAAACCATAATTTTGCCAGTCTGCGGATCCGTGCTTTGTACAGAGGCCTGAGAAATTAGAGGCAGGTCGCGCGGCAATTGTACGCATACTTCTTCAGATGCCAAGCTTTCTACAATATTATAAGGATAACCGCCGCCTGAAATGCGTGCAAATTTGGCCAAAACCCGATAACAATAAGTGCGCCCCCTTTCTACCGCATTATCTTTGAAATAATAGCGGCCATTAACACTGTCTTTTGTTACAAAAACCAGTTCGGTGTACCCTTTGCCCGCCAAACCTGGCATACAGGTATCGGGTAAAAAAGGTTTGCTGCCCTCTCTTCGCCATACTGAAAATCCGAAAAAATAATTCCCTGCGGCCTGGTCGCAAGCATATGGCTTCTCCCAACTCAGTTCCACAACTCCCATCTGGGCCTTCGCGGTTAAGTTTTGTGGCGCTGGACCCACAACTTTGATCTCCACTGTTTTCAAATCGGCCAGTTTGGGTACATCTACCGAGCTGGAATCAACCGCTTTAAAAACAACGGTATACTCCTGATTGGAAATTTGATCGCAGGCTGGCGTCCACTTAAAAATACCCAATACAGGTGGTTTACCAAATCCAATCGGCGAGGTACTAAAACTTGCTTTTGTGGAGTTTGTTTGGTTGAGCGGCGCTCCCAATGCCGTAAGCTGTACCTTATCGCCTACATCGGGATCGGTACTATTTACCTCAATTACAACCGGATTGCCGGCCACCACACAAATCTTGTCAATAGATTCTACAATAGGCGGATTGTTGTCACACGGCTCTACCAATATTTGCATATCGCGTACGGTGGTATCAATGGGGGCTCCATCACGCCATGATATGATAATAAATGCCAAATTGTACTCGCCTGCTCTTTGTGGGCTAACCCATAAAATATCGCCAGTTACCGGATTGATTGACAAGGAATTGGTGGAGCCCGGATTAATTTGGTCTGGAAAGCTGTAGTTGGGTACCGGGGTTCCTACGCTTTGCAAAGGCACAATAAATTGGTAGGAAAGGCTATCTCCATCGGGATCATAGGCATTGGGATTGTGCTTAAAGGGTTTGCCTTTGCAAGCCATATCAATTGGAGGCTGCAACAAATACGGAGTCGTATTGCTGCCCCCAAATTGTAAATCCTGAAAAGAGAAGACCGTTTCTAAATGAAAAGGAATGTTTTCGCTGGAAGGCGGATTTACATTTAATATCCCGGCAATTCGGTTGGGGTCAGTCATGGAAATCCGAAAGGTTGCCGGTCCGGCATAGGTGTGCCGGGCAATGTACAAATTGTATTTGATATCACCGGAAAGTACCACCCCCTTGTTGAATGGGCCATTGCTTCGATTCACAGGCTCGCACTTGAAATCGCCCCAGCAAATGGTTAAGGTGTCCCGATCCGCATTGATGCTGCTTGCCTTGGTCCATGTAATTATGGTCGCTTCAATGGTGAGGGGACCAACCTGGCGGATGTGTATTTCTCCTGCACGGTTGTGTGTTGCCCACACAAACAAAGGCATAAAAAGGACCAAAGGCAGAATGCTAAAAATAATCCTTGTTTTCGCGTACATAGCTGTAAAATTGGTAAATGGGCGCCCGAAAATTGAAATTATCCTCAAGACGCTACAATATTAAAATATTTTGCTGTCAGACATCGAAAAAAAACCAAGCTTTTGCCAATTTTACCGATCAAAAATCCAGATGCCCTTGTTCCAATTCAGACCCGCAATCAATTATTCCTTATCATGCTGCTTTATAATGTTACCCTAACCATCGATTTGGACGTTCATGAAGACTGGCTTCAATGGATGAAAGAAACCCATATACCCGATGTCATGGCAACCCAAATGTTTCTTTCCTACCGTTTGAACAAGATGATCGGGCATGAACATGACGATGCTGAAATTTACACGGTTCAGTATCTGGTAAAAGATATGCTTCACCTGAAACACTACAACGAAAACTTTGCACCCGAGTTGCAGGCAAAAGTAAAAGACCGATATGACGGGAAATACGTGGCCTTTCGTACCGTAATGGAAATTATTGATCACAATGAAAAAATGTAGTTTCTAAACCGCCAAATACCATGAAACTAAATTTGTTTGGAATTCCTCTTTTCTTTATCCTGTTTGCCTTTGTAGGAACCATCTTTGGCCTTGTTTCGATCGGAATGCAATGGCATGATTTCAAAATTATTCAAACCGGTATAAAAACAACTGGCATTGTAAGCGATTATCGCATCAGTTCGGATGGCAACCGGGCGCCTGTTGTGAAGTTTCAAGGCCCCGATTCTCTGCTTACCTATTTTTCTGCCACCTATTCCAGCCCGCCAGCCTATAAAATTGGCGAAAAAGTTAAAATCTGGTACACTCCTGATCATCCGGAAAATGTCGTTATGTCTGGATTTGAACGATGGTTTATGCCCATTTTTTTTGCAGTTTTCTTCCTGATTTTTGGCGGAATTGGATACGGTGGGATCTTGTTTAACTATGTGCGCAACAGGGAACAAAAACGATTGCTTCTATCGGGGACGGCGGTTCAAGCTACG
>JAGWYI010000212.1 GCA_018969455.1 Bacteroidota bacterium
GGATAACAGAAAATTACCGGTTCAAATATTATTTTTAGACCCCAATTGGGTCCAGTTCAGAATGCCCGATCAATCGGATTCTGTTAAATACAAACTTCCGATTTCCGATGTGAATGGCATTCACTTTTACAATTCCACCGGGCCTGAAGCCTTTCCCGCCCAGCCAATCGAAATCAGGCAATCCTTTGATAAGCCGGTATCCCTGCTCGACAAGGATAAAATAAACAATACTCCAGATTATTATACCCTGGTCTTCAACGACGATAGTGAGCGGCAAGATGTTTACATCGTAGACGAGGATCTGGTGAATTATTATTGCGAGCCGCTGGACCTGCCCGGTAAGGTTTATGCAATTCCGATTAAACGGATTCGATACGCACAATACAATCGCGTATCCGGAGAATCATACAACAACAAAAAACGCAACCCCCATGGATGCCTCAATGGTATCCTCATCACTGCTGGCATCCTGGGAGGAATTTATCTTCTAGGTATATTTTTTTCTGGCTATTTTTAGGATCGCTTTAAACCGGATCTACATCCAAAACCACATGCACCAGCGCAAATCCCGGCTGGCTGAGCAACAATTGGATTTGCTCCGTCAAAAATCGTTTGGCGCCTTGTAATACAGGACCCGATTTTTCCAGTTTGAGCATCAAATCTTGCCGGTAATACGTCCGAACCCGCGTAATTTGCGGCAATACAGGCCCCAACAGGCCTTTCCCGAATCTTTCCCGCAAAATTTTCCCCAAATATGCCGCAGCGGCCGCCGCCGTTTGCGCATCCTTGTGCCGCACCTGCAAAGCAATCAAACGCGAAAATGGCGGATAAAAAAAAGCTTGCCGCTCGGCCAACTCCCGCGCTGCAAATCCTTCAAAATCACCCCGCAACACCTCCTGCAACACCGGATGCGCCGGATTATAGGCCTGAATCAACACCAGGCCCTGCTTGTGCTTCCGACCCGACCGGCCCGCTACCTGCGTCAATACTTGAAACGCGCGCTCACCAGCCCGGAAATCGGGGAAACCAACCAACTGATCCGCTCCAACTACTCCGACCATTCCAACATGCTCAAAATCAAAGCCTTTGGTGACCATTTGGGTGCCCACCAGAATATCCAGTTCCCGCCCTTCCAAGGCCCTCAACAACTTGCTCAAACTGCTCCGCGTACCCGCCGTATCCAGGTCCATGCGCGCCAAACGCGCATCCGGGAAATGGAGCTTTAGTTCATCCTCAATCTTTTCTGTGCCAAAACCCAACATCTGCAACTTCCCGCTGCCACAAGCCGGACAAACCACGGGCGGCTCCATCCGATAACCACAATAATGACACCGCAATTGGTTCGAAAACTTGTGGAATGTCAGGCTGACATCACAATCTTTGCAAATCGCATTCCAGCCGCAAATGGTGCAACTCAACATGGGCGCATAGCCGCGCCGGTTCTGAAACAAAATAATCTGTTCCTTGCGTGCCAGGGTTTCCCGCATGGTTTCCAACAAGATATGGGAAAATACACCTTCCATTTGACGTTTCTTTTGCTGGTCCTTCAAGTCTACCAGCCGCATTTCGGGCAAGGAAAGCCCGCCAAAACGGGCATCCAGCCGCACATAGCCATATTTTCCAAGTTGGGCATTGTGGTAACTCTCCAAGGAAGGCGTTGCCGTACCCAGCAGTACTTTTGCACCGTACACATGCGCCAAATAAACGGCTGTATCCCGTGCATGGTACCGTGGCGCCGGCTCCTGCTGTTTAAAGGAGCCATCGTGCTCCTCATCTACAATAATCAATTCCAGATTTTTAAAAGGCAAAAACAAGGCCGAACGTGGCCCCATCAATACCGGTTTCCCCTCAAACGCACTGCGCCACAACTCTACCCGCTCCTGAAATCCGATTTTGGAATGGTACACTGCAATCTGATCGCCCAAAATCCGCTGCAAACGCTGAGTCAATTGGGTGGTTAAGGCAATTTCGGGCAACAAATACAATACCTGCCCCCCGCGCGCCACCACCGTGCGAATCAATTCCAGGTATACCCGGGTTTTGCCGCTCCCGGTTACCCCTTGCAACAAAACGGTGTTTTTGGTTTCAAAGGCCGTTTGAATAGAAGTCACTGCAGTTTGCTGGGCGGCGCTCAATGCGCCTGCCTCCAGCATTTCAGCATCATAGCCGGCAATGCGCGAGATTTCTACCTGATGCAAAGCAAAAATACCCTTTTTTATCATCGTTTTCAACGTGCTCTCTCCAACACCAGCTTTCTCCAGCAAAGCACTTTTATATACCTGAGGCGTCGTTTTCGATAAATGCAGGTATGCCATCAACATCTCCAACTGACGCTCGCTGCGGTCGAGTTGTTCAAAAACAAGCTTTAGTGCGTCCGGATTCTCTTCCAATGCTGCACCCAAACGCACCGCCGTTTGTTTCATGGGTTTGTATTTTTCGCGCAGATCTTCCCGCAAAAAAAGCACCCCTTTGGTGAGCAATTGCTGCACGACCGGAAAAACAGTCTTCTTGTTCAATATTTTACGCACCGTCTCCAACGTAAATTCCTGCTGCAACAACAGGGCTTCAGCCAACAAATAAGCCTCCGAATCCAATTCGCTGAAATCATCCCCATATCCAGGATTGAACACCAACTTGGTTTCGCTGTTCAACCGAAGATGCGCAGGCAAGGCTGCCATCATAACTTCACCCAGCGAACAACAATAATATTCCGACAACCACACCCACAAACCCAATTGCAATTCGGTTACGATGGTTACCGTATCCAAAACCGAAAGGATATCCTTGGTGGGATACGCAGGTTTTTCATCGTGTATTTTCAGAATAATCCCGCTGTACAATTTGCTTTTGCCCAGGGGCGCCTCCACACGCAGGCCCACCTGCACCTGCGCGCGCAAACCCTCCGGCACCGAATAGGTATAGGTAGGTTTGGGCAAAGCCAGGGGCAAAACAAGATCTACATACATAACGGAAAATTTTTTTTTCAGTAAAACGGTAAAAAATGCCCCTTTTACCCACAATTAGGGCAAATATAGGTCATTTAATCGCCCTCAGCGCCCTGTTTGCCGACAGAAGCGCTTGGAATGGAAAATATTTTCGACCACAGGAATAATCATAATCCAAAACAAGGCTATTTTTGTGGTTTGTTTCAGCATATGGTTTGTTCTTGTACAGACAAACTTCCATTTTTTTACCAAAACCATTCCTTAATTGAGTTTTAAACCTTCCCGTCCAAAGCCTTCCGGCCCAAGACCTTCCGGCCCGCGGCCCGGCGGCCCAGGTGGCCGCCAAATGAATCGCAACATTGCGGCTCCAGAACATCGCATCAACGAGTTTATCCGGGTTCCCGAAATCCGCCTCGTGGGCGATAACCTCGAAGAAATTTCAGCAGCAGTCGGCCAAACCGTAGAAGCGGCAATCTACCCAACTTTCAAAGCCCTCAAATGGGCCGAAGAAATGGCGCTCGACCTCGTCGAAATCTCTCCAAATGCCGAACCGCCCGTTTGCCGCATCACCGATTACAACAAGTTCCTCTACCAAAAGAAAAAGAAAGAAAAGGAACTTAAAGCAAATGCCGCAAAAGTGGAACTTAAGGAAATCCGGTTCGGACCGGAAACCGGCGAACACGACTTCGAATTCAAACTCCGCCATGCCAAAAACTTCCTCACCGAAGGAAACAAGGTCAAAGCATACGTGCAATTTAAAGGCCGGGCCATTGTATTCAAAGACCGGGGAGAACTCCTCCTCCTCCGTTTTATGAAAGAACTCGAAGAACTCGGCGTCGCTGAACAATTGCCCAAACTTGAAGGCAAACGCATGATGGTGATCCTTTCCCCTAAAAAAGGAACCAAAAAATAAAACAAACACAAAAAAACACAGTTCATTTTTTAGAAAAATATAGGATAAAAATTCGTTTTTGTCCGAGCAACCGTATTACCTTTGCGCTCCATTTTTCAACAACATTGATTCTGTGTCATGCCGAAAATGAAAACCCATTCCAGCGCCAAGAAGCGTTTCAAGGTGACTGGTACCGGTAAGGTCAAACGCAATCGGGCGCGCATGCGCCACCTGATGCGCAAAAAAACAACCAAAGCAAAACGCAACTTGCGCGGATCTGTTATCGTGGACCGTACCGAACACGCTCGCATCGAACGCCTGCTGGCAATTTGATGCTCAACTCCCCATTCGGAGTGTTCTAAACTTATTTTTTAACGAGAGTGCTGGCAAAAGCATTTGAACCCGTTTCAAATCCCAACACTGTACTAAAAAATCACTACCATGCCTAGAGCAACCAACAACCCGGCCAGCCGTGCCCGCCGGAAAAAAATCATGCTCGCCGCCCGTGGCTACTTCGGCGCGCGTTCTAAAGTGTACACCGTAGCCAAAAATACCCTCGAAAAAGGCTGGCAATACGCCTTCCGCGACCGCAAATTCAAAAAACGTTTGTACCGCCGACTCTGGATCGCGCGTATTAACGCCGCAACCCGCGCTGAAGGAATGAGCTATTCCCGCTTTATTCATGCCCTCGACCAAAAAGGAATTACCCTCAACCGGAAAGCACTGGCCGACCTGGCGCTCAATCACCCGGAAACATTCAAAGCGATCCTGCGCACCGTTCAAGCATAAGGATCTTTCTTAATATGCTTGCTGCCTGCGGGGAGCCGGGGTCCTAACCCGGCTCCCCGCTTCTTTTCCTGTACAAGCACCCCCTCTTTTATCCATAAAAATCACCCATTTACCGATTAATTTACTGTTGCTACAACAATTGAATATATTCTACACTAATTTGCAGCGCGTTCTCAAAAAAATGCCTGAACTTTAGCCGCCGTTTTAGGTACACGCCCTCAAAAATCATTTAATACCAATCCGAATTCTTCACATATACAAATGCACACACACTTCCTGAGTATGAGAAAATCATTACTTCCGATCCTCGCGATCATCCTGATCTCCTCCGCCCAAGCATCCGCTCAACAACAATGCATGCGCGACTCCTCTATTCTAAACGTCGATACGGTCTTTGTTTCCCCATTGCCTTACACCGCAACCAACCCCAAATACCTCCTTAAGGTCGCTTGCATCAACCAACCCTATAACCAGTCTGTAACCATTAAAGTACCGCCTACTTTTGTGTTTCAAGGCATTACCCTGGCCATCACCAGCGCAAGCCTCGCTACCACTGGCGCCGTTACTGGACTTCCAACCGGTTTAACTTATTCCTGCGACCCACCCAACTGCGTGTTTAATGCAAATACCCTCGGTTGCGTCTTAATTTACGGTACGCCAAGCAACCCCGCCCAGGCGCCCGATACCCTCGACCTGTCTATCAAAGCAAAGGTTAACACGTCTTTCGGACCACTTGACATTACTTTCCCGGGCCCAATCGCTCCCGGTAACTACTACCTTATTCTCAAAACCGCTGCAGGATGCATGAGCGCAGCAGAAGAAGCCAACAACCCTTTCTATTCCCTAAAAAATACCCCAAACCCTTTCTCCGGACAAACTACCTTCCACGTAATGTCCGATAAATCCGGCGAATTCCAGTTCCAGGTGTTTAATATGCTCGGAAAATTGGTGAGCTCCCAAAATATTCAACTCCTCGAAGGCGAAAATCAATTCACCTACGATGCCGCTTCCTTGGCAAATGGCGCCTACTACTTCATCCTGGGTAATCACACCGGGAAAACAAGCGGAAAAATGATCGTCGCCAACTAATTATACTTTACACCGCCAGATTTTGTGCATAACGATCTTTATCAATCCTGATTAATCATCGAAATCCATCCTGATTTATCCACAAAATCCGGCGAATCCTGGTATAATGACCTCTAATTGCCGGATCATCCTGCGGTGATCCGGCAATATTTCCTCCCATTCAACTGTTTATTTCAACCAATACCGATTTAATCCCTTCTTAATCTCAACGGTCTCTTCGAAAAGTCGTTGCCGCTTTCAGGCATCTTATCCCCCCCTGCCGCCTCCAATTCGCAACGCCATTTCTTAACCTACCTCTACCCAATTCTATATGAGACCCATTCTCCTTCTCCTCCTGTCCCTATTCCTCAACGCCTTTTACACCAACGCCCAAAACGGATGCCCAGGCTGCCTCGTTCAGGTACCCCAAGGCTTCCCTGCCGATACCATCTACCTGCCCGCTTTCCCCGATGGCGTGCAAGGAATGCCATACAACCAGGACTATAGCTTCCGAATGCCCAAATCTACAACACCTTTCGCCGCTATCGATTCCACTACCCCAGCAGGATTACCCATCTCTAAAATTGAAATTATTAGCCTCTCCGGTTTACCGCTCGGGCTTGACTGGCAACCCAATCAGTGGACTTTCGACCCCAATAATCAAACCGATGGCTGCATCAAACTTTGCGGAAAACCACTCCAAACCGACTCTTTTATCCTTTCTGTCAAAGTAAAAGTGTCGGTCTTCTTCGTTACACGTGAGGTCGAATTCCCCCTCCACCTGTACATTGCACCCGCAGTCGCTTCCAATAACGGGTTCTCTATGATCAACATCAATGGCTGTGACAGCTTATATACACACTTTCTTAATAAAATCCCATCCGGTAACCATCCGGGATTCTCCTATGCCTGGAACTTCGGCGACAACACTTCTTCTACACTGGAAAATCCCCCCCCGCACCTTTACCAACAACCCGGCAATTATGTGGTTAATTACCGCGCTATCATCGATACTAGCGGATATATCTTGAAAAGCGCTACCATACTGGCAGTTGAATGCGTCGATCAACTCGGACTCGGAAACCCCGACCTATACCTGCTGCTCCGAAAACCAAATGGTACGCTGATCTACGACTCTAACCCCGATGTGCCAAATACTCAACTCCCCTATACCTTCCCTCTTAATTTTAAACTGAATCAGGGAAACTATTCCATCGAAGTGTGGGACGAAGACTCCGGCCTGAAAGGTGGCGACGACCCCTGTGGAACCGTTTTTTTTAACATTCTGAGCAACGACACCATCACCTCCGGAGGATTTAAAGTAATCCTGAATATCGTCCACCCCATCGATACCATTTACGCCACCGATACCGTTCGGGTGTTTCAGTCCCCTGCAACCCCAACCATCCACAGCCCAGAAGGACTTTCCCGATGCTCCGATAACCAAACCCCTATTATCCTCCTCTCCAGCGCCCCCAACGCCAATCAATGGATTCTAAATGGCCAAATCCTGGAAGGCAGTACTTCCACTCAATTAATCGCCG
>JAGWYI010000213.1 GCA_018969455.1 Bacteroidota bacterium
CTTTAATTATTATTTGATACGTGTAAAATATGGAAGAGCAAAATCGCCAACAGCTACAGGACGCCTTGAGTCAATTGCCTCAATATGAGCCGCCTGCGCACATCTGGAATGAACTTGAAAACGCCCTGGAAACCAGAGAACGCCTCACCCAACTGCCTGATTATCAGGCGCCAGATGCTGTTTGGACAAATATTGAAACCAGATTGCCCCGTATAACACCCAAATCCGGCGCTACACGCAGGCTGCGCTTCCTGCAACTTGCGGTAGCCGCCCTTTGGATCGGAGTGATTGGCATCACCGCCTGGTGGATGTTTGAAATTCCAGACCAGGACCAGACCATTGCTCAAACCCAGGAAATTGCAGACCCAAATTTGTTCGAAACCGTTCAGGCTCCCGAAGACAGCGCTTTCGCCATTGTTGATAAATTGTGCGAAAACCGCATTTCCGCCTGCGAAACACCCGCATTCAGTGCCTTAAAAAGCGAACTCGAGGAACTATCGGATGCCAAAGAACGTCTGCGCAGCGCCCTTGGCAATTTCAACGATGATCCGGCATTAACCGAACAACTGGTGCGCATCGAACTGGAACGTTCTGCCATCCTCAAACAAATGATGCAATTGATTTAAAATCGCTACAAAACACCCGAAAATGAAAAAAATATGCATTGCCATGGTTTGCCTCCTCTGCTTTCAGTGGAGTTGGAGCCAAACTACCCTGCAAGTTTTAACTAAAACTGTGCAAAAATCGATCGACTGGAAACCCGGGTACAGCCTGGAGGTCAATGGAGAAAAAGCAGATGTTCAAATTTTGCCCGCAACGGGCAGTCAAATTGTGGTAAAAGCCGAACTCAGCGCCAAGCATCCCCGGGTCGATACAGCCCGAACCGATCTGGAAGCCTGGAAATTGGTGGTAACCAAAGTTGGGAAAATTGTGTACATCCGGGCGTACATCGGTTTGTCGGCTAAAGATGAATTGCCAAGTTCCAACATGAAATCTAAAATTCAGGTATGGGCGCCCGCTGAATGCCCGGTAAATGTGGTCAACAAATTTGGCAGCACCAAAGTGGAAAACATGAAGGGACAACTTGCCCTAAAGGGAGAGTTCTGCAACATTGACCTTCAAAATTTAAGTGGTAAAGTGTTGATAAACAGTAGATTTGGAAATGTTCAGGCCAGATCCCTCAGCGGCCCCCTACAATTGGACATCCGAAGGGCAGATGCCGATTTGACGGGCATGCAAAATGCCTGCAACATTCAAAGCGAATACGGGTCGGTATTGCTTGAAACATCGCAACATACCGGCAATGTGCACATCAAATCCAACAAATCGGACGTCACCTTGCAAACCAAAGGCAGCGTGCTGCACAATTATGATTTGAAATGCATTTATGGTTCGCTGCAATTGCCCGAGGGCAAGGCGTTTCGTTTGGAACAGCCCGACGCTCACACCCAACATGCAAGCCTCCAGAACGGCGCCGATCGGAAAAACATCACCGTCGAGACCAATTTTGGAAAAATAACGGTTCACTAAATTTATTCCATTGAAAATCAAACTTATATGAAAAATTTCAGTTTTGTTTTGATACTCATTTGCGCAAACGCCATTCAGATTTGCGCGCAGAAGGACACGGTTTTTATTCAATCCTCTACCGTGATAGAAAATGGCGAAAACCCGGTTGCCCTGGTGGAAGGAAGCAAGGAATTGCTTCGGCTACAGGAGCCGGTAAATACCTTGTTCAAATTGAATTTACTAGCCTTGTCTCCCGTGCTCACTGGCCGAGATCCATTTATTCGCCAGGTAGGCGTTGCAAGTTTCAATTGGCCAATTGAATTTCAGGCAGCCCTTGAACAAAAATTGGGCAAGGCATATTCCTTATCCCTTGGGTTTTCCTCCACGCTTTTTTCGGGGGGTGAATCCGATTTTGGAATCGCGACCCAATCAGGAAATTATATATTGAGGGATTTTGGAGTTCAAGCCGAGGCGCGCTGGTATTTTCAAATGAAAAATCGGGTTAAAACTGGTGTGCAGGCTTCAAATTTGTCTGGTGCATATTTAGGCGCAAACATCCGCTGGAAGCATTACCGTGATGCCATCTTGCATTATCCGGTGAATGATGTATATGGCGGTTATTTGCTTTTTGGAATCCAGCATCGCTTGTTCAAGCGCGGTTATTTCGACCTCGGTTACGGATTTGGAGCATCACAAACGGAAAAAAACTTTTACACAGGTCTTCAAAGAAAATACAATTCGGTTTTACGCTTACAACTTGGTTTTGCATTGTCCAATCCAAAACCGCAAGCGGCTCAGTCAACCAACTATTGCGAGGTTTTACATTGCTTTCGGGAAGAAAAACGGATGTTTAAGATCAATTTGATCGGAGTATTGTCGTTGGATGTTTATCCTCTTTTGAACGTTTTAATTGTTAATCCCAACATTGCCTGGGAGGAGAAAATTGGTTCATCTGCTTTTTCCGTTGAAACAGGTTTATTTACAGACCTGAGTTTTTTCGGTACTAGATCTAATAAAAATCATTCAGGTGCGGTTGTATCAGGGAATGCAGTGTCAGTCAGCCTGAGTGTACAACCGCGTTTTTATTTCGATCAGAAGCATCGCATTGCAACAGGAATTGCGGGGAACAACTTAAATGGCTTGTATTTGGGCTGGAACAATTTGTTCGAAAAGCGTCATTCGAAATTCAATTCCAGTTTTTCTCCCAATACTTCAACCCAATCAACAGAATATACAACCGGATTTGTGGTTGGTTGCCAATACCGTTTTTTGCGGAAAGGGTTTGTTGATCTCAACATGGGGGCAGGTCAATCGTTTTACCACGTTGAAAATGTGGGAGGCGGGAATAATTCCAGTTACAACAGGAGGAGTTTTGCGCCCCTTGCCCGTTTTCGGGTCGGTTTGGCATTTTAGTGAAAACGCCCCGTTTGGGCAGCATGAACGGGGCGTTTTTCATTTTAATCTTCGTCTGTTTCCACGGGCGTCGGATTGCTTTCCCACATCAAATAAGCCTTTAAAAATGGACCCAGATCGCCATTCAATACGGCGTCGGGGTTGTGCACTTTATAGCCCGAGCGCAGGTCTTTCACCCAGCGGTCGTCGAGCACATAGGATCGGATTTGGCTGCCCCATTCAATTTTGCTTTTACCGGCTTCCACCTTGTCTTTTTCTTCCTGGCGTTTTCGTACTTCCAGTTCGTACAATCGGCTTTTGAGCATGGTCATGGCGCGGTCGCGGTTTTGGTGCTGGCTGCGTTCGGCCTGGCATTCTACCACGATTCCGGAGGGCAGGTGGCGGAGGCGCACAGCAGATTCGGTTCGGTTTACGTGCTGGCCACCGGCGCCGGATGCCCGGAACACATCCATTTCGATGTCATCGGGTCGGATGACGATTTCGATGTCATTGTCTTCCACGAGCGGGTAAACGAACACCGAGGAAAAAGAGGTTTGGCGTTTTCCCTGGGCGTTGAATGGGCTGATGCGCACCAGTCGGTGCACCCCGTTTTCGCCTTTGAGCCAGCCGTAGGCATAATCGCCGCGTACTTCGATAGATGCCGATTTGATCCCGGCGGCATCGCCTTCCTGTTCGAAGAGGTCGTTTACTTTAAACCCGGCTTTTTCTGCCCACATGCGGTACATGCGCAGGAGCATAGCCGACCAGTCGCAGGCTTCGGTGCCACCGGCGCCGGCGTTGATGGTGAGCACGGCGTTCATGGAGTCCTCTTTTTTATTGAGGGTGCTTCGGAATTCGGCATCGGCGAGGATTTCGGCGGCTTTAGCGTATTGGGCATCTACTTCTTCCACTGTCGCCATTTCTTCTTTTTGGAACTCGTACAAGCCTTCGAGGTCGTCGACTTCACGGGCGATGTTCTGGTATTCTTCGACCCATTTTTTACTCAATCCGAGTTTTCGTTGAATTTGTTCGGCGCGTTTGGGGTCGTTCCAAAAAGTGGGATCAAGGGTTGCATTGCTGAGGTCCTCTATTTCGAGGAGGCGGTTATCGACGTCAAAGATACCTCCTGAGGACCGCCAGTTTGTCTTTGAGTTCTTTTAATTGCTCAATAGTCATAGCTGGAAACGGATGGTTTGGGGTTGGGTGAACAAAAAAATACACCACAGCCGGCATATACCGGGCTGTGGTGTTACAAAACAACATCAAATCAATTATTGTTCGAGATCTACAAAGAAAACGAGGTCGGAATTGGGCGGGATAGCGCCTGCGGGTTGCTCGCCGTATCCCAATTTGGACGGGATAAAGAAGATAAATTTGCCACCGCGGTTCATGAGTTGCAGGCCTTCATCGAAGCCTGGGATCATTTGGCCTACTACGAAAGGCGTAGCGCCCCCACGGTCGTAGGAGTTATCAAACATTTTGCCATCGGATTTGAGGATACCGTAGTAATTGGTAGGCACTTTGTCACCGGCTTTCACCTGCGCGCCGCTGCCTTGTTCGATCACTACATATTCCAGACCGGAAGCGGTTTTTTTCAGGTTAGCGCCCAGTTTATTGGCTTTATAATCGGCCAGCATTTGGTGGATTTGGGCGTCTACTTCCATTCCTTTTGCTTTTGCCGCCTGTTCTTTTTTCTCCATTTCGGCCTTATTGAACACATCGACGAGGCTCACTTCGAAGCGCGCCACCTTTTCTTTTTTGAGGGCCGGGGGCAGGCTGGCGAGCATCATGCTGTCGAGGTCTTGGAAAACCGTGGCGCTGTCTCCTTTCACCATCAGGAGGAGTGCGTCGTAAATGGGAGGAATGCGTTTTGGCAATTTGTCTTTTTCGAACAAAAGGATTTCGCGGGCGCCACCTGATTTCCAGGTGCTTCCCATGAGGGAGTCTCCCACATAGGTGCTCACGTTAACCAGTACTTTATCGCCGGGTTGTGGTTTGATGCCGTCTTTGAGGTTGGTACGGTTGATGAATTTGAAGCCATGTTCAGTTTTGACGCCTTGCTCGGAGCAAGCGCTGAGCAACAAGGCGAGGCCAAAAACGGCCAGCAAAAGATTGCGCATAGGAATGGAAATTGTGTGTTAGTCAAGAAAAAACGTTTAATCGATAGATGATCAACACGTTATTGCATTTCGATGTAAAAAACAAGGTCGGCTTTTGCCGGAATTGGTCCTCCTGGGGTACCTGCTTCACCATAAGCGAGTTGGTAAGGGATGAAAAGCGTTGCTTTACCGCCGTGGTGCAGTAGTTGAGCGCCTTCATCGAAACCGGCGATCATTTGACCGACTGCAGTGGTAAAGGGCAGGGGTTCGTTTCGTTCGAAGGAGTTGTCGAATGGTGTTCCGTCGGTCAGGCAACCGTAATAGTGTGCTTTAACCGATTCATTTTTTTGAATTTTAGCGCCGGCGCCCATATCGTGGATGATGTATTGCAGGCCGCTTTCGGTTTTTTTGAGGTCTTTAATCGTACCGGCTTTGAAAGCATTGGCCAGTTGAGTAGTTTGATTTTTTACAGTTTCCAGTTTTTTGGTATTTTCATTTTTAAGGGCTTCCTGTTGTTCGGCGGTAATTACTTTGAGGAGCATGATGTTGTATCGTACTTCCTGTTGAGATTTAAGTGCAGGTGGCAGGATGCTCCGGATCATTGAATCGATGGGCTGAAAAACAGAGGCGCTATCGCCTTCGGCCATCATAAGGGCTGCATCGTACAGGGGTGGGATACGATCTTTAGGCAGGCGATCTTTTTCGAACATTTTGTATTCGCGGGCACTTCCCAGGCTTCGGGTATCGGCCATCAGGGAGTCGCCCACCCAGGTATCCACATGAACCACAATGGTTTGGCCAGGAATGGCCTTTGCACCGGGTTTGTTGGTGTAATTGACAAAACGGTATCCATGTTCGGTTTTTACGCCATTTTGGGCAAAAGCTGGCGAGCCAAGGCAAATCAAAGCAGCCAAAACCGGGAGCAATCGGGTTGAAAATTTCATTTGAGCAGTTGTTCTTTGTATTCAGGTAAAAGATTTTTGAATTTTTCTATGGTCATTTTAAGGCTTTCGTGCGAATAGGCGCCCGATGCATTTTTGTGGCCGCCTCCATTGAAGTGTTTTTTACAAATTTCCTGCACATCGAGGTCGCCCTTTGAGCGGAGGCTCAATTTGACAACCGTAGGCTGGTTGTGGATAAAAGCTGCCAGTTTTACATCGCGCATGCTTAAAAGGTAGTTTACAATACCTTCTGTATCACCGCGTTGGATGTTAAACACTTCATAGTCTTTTTTTGACAACCAGATGAGCGCGGTTCGGAATTCGGGATAGAATTCCATTCGGTTGCTGAGGCAGTGCCCCAGAAGTCGGAGGTTTTTTTCTGATTGGGAGTTGAAAATCATATCCTGCACGGCGGTATCGTCGGTACCGCGTTCTACGAGATCGGCTGCGATGCGGTAAACATTGGGGTTGGTGGCGTACCGAAAAGAGCCGGTATCGGTAACCAGGCCTGTGTAAATGCATTTTCCTACGGTTGGGCTGATTTTAAGCCCATCGCCCATATCCTGTATAAACCGGTACACCAGTTCGCAGGTGCTGCTTGCGGTAGTATCGGAAAAGGTAAAATCGGCAATAGGATCGGGGTAAAGATGGTGATCGATCATGATGCGGTTGCCGGGCAAATCTTTCACGAAATCGCCGAGCCGATCGATGCGGTTGTATGCATTAAAATCCAGGAAGAAAAACAGATTTTTCTTGGACAGTACTTGTTTGCAGGATTCGGTATGAATATCCCAGATCAGTATTTCGTCGGCGCCAGGAAGCGCTTCAAACTCTTCCGGGAATTCGGAGGGAAAAATGACATGGGAATGGTGGCCAAATTGAGCCAGGTAATGCATCATTGCAAGGGAACTCCCAATTGCATCGCCATCGGGGTTACGGTGCGAGAGGATGGCCACATTTTGCGGCACACGAATTAATTGTGACAGTTTGGAAGATAACTCCATGATAATTGGAAAGCAATTCGAATTTGGGGCCCTGTTGGTGCGCATAAAACGTCAAACAGCGTGCAAAAGTACAGCAAATAGCAGGCATTCGAAGGTTAACAGGATATTATTTTTTTTAAAAGCCCTTTTTGCGCACCGTTTGAAATAAAATCTCGCAGTACCTTTGCACCCGCTTTATAAAATTTTCTAAACTATCTCCTACCTATG
>JAGWYI010000214.1 GCA_018969455.1 Bacteroidota bacterium
AAAGGCCGTGTGGTATTAAACCAAAAACAAAACAATTAAAACGCCCAAAAGTCCAAACCGCGAACATCTTTCCATAGCTGAAACACACATAAAAATGAACCAACAGTTTTCACTCATTTTACGTATTCTTGTTTTGTTGGTGCTTGCAGGCAACTTTCCTGTACAGGCTCAAGACAAAATGCGTTTATCTGATTGTATCCAGTATGCGGTGGCCAACAACCCGCAGGTACGGGTTGCACAATTGCAGATTGCCGATGCGGAGTGGCGCATCAAGGAAAACAAATCGTCCGGATTACCCCAATTCAGTGGAGGGGGCAACCTGCAACATTTTTTGAAAAAGCCGGGTTTGCCAGCCGAGGCACTGGGCTTTTCTGCTCCTCCTGGCACCAAATTGTACTTCGCCCTTTCCAACACCATCAACTTCAGCGTACAGGCCAATCAATTGCTGTTTAGCAATTCTTATCTTGAAGCGTTGCGCGCTTCCAAATATTATCGGGAGTATGTGCAGGATCAGTTGCTGGTGGCAACACGCAACGTACGCAATCAGGTTATTGATGCCTATTTACCGGCCTTATTGGTGAGTGAGAACTTGGGTATTCTGGATAAAAACATCAGCAATCTGGAAAAACTGCTCAATGATACCAAGGCCATTACCAAAGCCGGTTTCTCGGAGCAGCTCGATGTCGACCGGCTTGAGTTGTCGCTTTCTACCTTGCGCAGCGAGCGCCAGAACCTGTCCCGGCAGTTGGAAATTGTGCTCAACGCGCTCAAATTTGCCATGGGGAAGCCCCTTCGTGATCCGATTTCACTGGAAGACAATGTTGATGGTTTGATGCAGGAATTTGGCACGGCCGATCTTTCTTCCCAAATCAACTACATGGAACGTCCGGAATATCTGAGTTTGTTAAAAGGCCGCGATTTAAGCCAGGTTCAGGTAGACATATACAAGAAAAACTGGCTTCCAACGGTAGCAGGATTTGTAAATTACCAGGGAAGTTGGCAAGGTAACGACAAGCTTTACTGGATACCTCAGGCGATTGCCGGCATATCCATTAATGTTCCAATATGGGATGGCGGAGGGTCTACTGCGCGCAAACAGCGTGCTGTATTGGCTGTTCAAACGATTGAAGTGCAAAAACAGCAACTGGAACAAGCCCTGGATCTTGAACTGGAAAATGCCCGCAAGCAATTCCTGAATGCCCAGGATCGGGTACAGAATCAGCAAAAAAACCTCGATTTGGCCCAACGGATATACAATACCACCCAAACCAAATACAAAGCGGGCGTAGGTTCCAGTTTTGAGCTGGTGACCGCCGAGCAAAGTTTGTATTCGGCCCAGCAGGCGCTGATGCAGGCTCAATATGACCTGTTAACTGCCAAAAATGCCATCAAACGCGCCCTCGGGCAATAAGCAATTTCAACATTTTTTCACTTTTTCGGACCAAATCCGAAGCAGTCATTCTAATAAAATGAAAAATATATTTCAACGCTCTGTCCTCCTGTTTGCAATTCTGGTTCCATTTGCCTGTGGGAAGGCCCCAATGGATAAAAACGCTCAGTTGGCCGATCTTAAAAAACAAAGAGACGCCCTCGACACAAAGATTTCTGCACTTGAAAAAGAACTGGCAACTACCAATCCTGCGGCAGCTGCCTCCAAAAGCAAATTGGTGGGCGTACAAGCCATTACGACGGCCCCTTTTCGCCATTACATTGATTTACAAGGCAAAATAGAGGCAGAAGAAAGTGTTGCCGTGAGCTCCCGGGTACCAGGCGCGCTCACACGCATACTGGTGAAAACCGGTGACAATGTGCGCAAAGGACAGCTCCTCGCAATTATTGATGATGCGGTTATGCAGAAAAGCTTGGCCGAAATTGAAGGTCAGCTCAAAGTAGCAGAAGACATTTACAACCGCCAAAAAAGCTTGTGGGACCAAAAGATTGGAACAGAAATACAATTTATCCAGGCGAAAAACAATAAAGAATCCCTAGAGCGCAGCATCAGCACCATGAAAGAACAACTGGGCATGTATAAAATATATGCCTCCACCAATGGAACCGTTGACATGGTGATTCTCAAGCAAGGCCAAATGATCAGTCCAGGCATGCCGCTCTGCAACATTGTAAGCCTCAACGACCTCAAAATTACGGGAGAGGTACCCGAAATTTATGCCGCTCAGGTACACAAAGGAGATCAGGTGAATGTGGAATTTCCAGATTTGAAAAAGACCATCAACACCCGGATCACTTATGTAAGCAAGGCCATTAACCCTACCAGCCGCACCTTTACAGTAGAATGTGCGCTCCCGGCAGGCGCAGAATACCGCGCCAACATGGTGGCTGTATTAAAAATAGTGGATTATCAAACGGCATCAGCACTGGTGGTTCCGGTAAATGTGATTCAAACCGCAGAAGATGGTGAATTTGTTTATGTGGCCGAACCTGCCAGTGAACACCAGGCAACTGTAAAAAAAGTGCTGGTAAAACAAGGCAAAAACTACAATGGGCAGGTAGAAATTACCGGCGGACTAAAAAAAGGCGATCTGGTAATTACAACAGGTTATCAGGAAGCCAACAACGGAGAAACAGTGGCCTACTAAGCCCCGGGTTTAACCATTTTTTTCGTTTTTTAACCATACCCAACAATGAAAGAGTTCAAACCCACCAGTTGGTCCATCGATAACCGCACAAGCATTTTTATCATAACCATCATTATCACCCTGGCAGGCATATTTTCCTACAATGCCCTGCCCAAGGAGCAGTTCCCCGATGTGGTTGTGCCTCAAATCTTTGTGACCACCATCTATCCCGGCGCCTCGCCTTCCGATATGGAAAGCCTGGTGACCAAACACCTCGAAAAACAAATCAAGGGCATCAGCCGACTTAAAAAAGTGACTTCCTATTCGGTACAGGACTTCTCCAATGTGATTGCCGAATTTGACACTGAAATGGACGTTGCGGAGGCCAAACAAAAGGTAAAAGATGCTGTTGACAAAGCCAAAAAGGACCTCCCGACCGACCTTTTAACCGATCCAACAGTTGCAGAATTCGACATCTCGGAAGTACCCATCATGAATGTCAACATCTCTGGCGATTTCAGCCTGAGCAAGTTGAAAGATTATGCCGATGACCTGAAAGACCGCATCGAAGAACTCAAGGAAATTACCCGCGTAGACATGGTAGGCGCACTCGACAAAGAGGTGCAAATTGACGTCGATAAATACAAAATGACCGCCGCCAAACTCAGCTTCCGAGATATTGAAAATGCCATCTCGTTTGAAAATATGACCATTTCCGCCGGCAATGTGGATGTGGGCGGCATGACCCGTTCGGTTTCGCTGCGCGGCGATTTCAAAGACGTGGAGCAAATTAAAAACATCGTGGTGGCTTCCTCCTCCGGCGCCATGGTGTACCTCAAAGATGTGGCTGATGTACGCATGGGTTTTGAAGATCAGGAAAGCTTCAGCCGCCTGAATGGCAAAAATGTCATTTCCCTCAATGTCATCAAACGCAGTGGAGAAAACCTCATCAATGCTTCGGATAAAATCAAAGCCATTGTGGATGAGATGAAGGCGGGCAGTTTCCCGCCCAATCTGGATGTGGTGATTACGGGTGATCAAAGTCGCAACACCCGGGTAACGCTGCACGACCTGATCAATACCATCATTATTGGGTTCATTCTGGTAACCATTATTTTGATGTTTTTCATGGGCGCTACCAATGCCATATTTGTGGCCATGTCGGTACCTCTGTCTATGGCGATTGCATTTTTGGTATTGCCAGGAATTGGATTTACGCTTAACATGATTGTATTGTTTGCCTTTCTGCTCGGTTTGGGTATTGTGGTAGACGATGCCATTGTGGTAATTGAGAACACCCACCGGATTTATCAGGAGGAAGAACACCACATTGTCCCTGCGGCAAAAAAGGCCGCTGGTGAGGTATTTTTACCTGTATTAGCGGGTACTGCCACCACATTGGCGCCCTTTTTCCCATTGGCATTTTGGAGCGGCACCATAGGAAAATTTATGCATTACATGCCGGTGACACTGATTATTACGCTGACAGCCTCTTTGGTGGTAGCCTATATCATCAATCCGGTATTTGCGGTGCAATTCATGAAAAAGGAGGGCGCAGAGGCTTTGGAGGTAGATAGAAGCAAAGAACGTCGTCGAACCATAGCCGGTTGGGTTGTATTTGGTTTGGCAACCTTGTATTTCTACCTTACGGGTTCGTTTGGCATGGGAAATTTCTGCGTAACCATTTTAGCATTGGTGCTTTTGTACAATTTTGCTTTAGAGCGATTGGTGGTTTGGTTTCAGGAGAAAGGATGGCCTTCGGTTCAACGCGGGTATGCCCGATTCTTAGGATTTGCCCTGAATAATCCGTGGAAAGTAATGGGCGCCATGGTATTGTTGTTTATTTTATCGTTTGTTGTAACAGCATCGCGGAGCCCCAAAGTGGTATTTTTCCCGGTTTCTGACCCGAATTTCGTTTTTGTATACCTTACGATGCCTGTTGGTACCCAGGTAGAGGTTACCGATTCGCTAACCCGCATCGTAGAGCAGAAAGTGGTTGAAACCGTTGGGAAAGACAATCCCATTGTGGAGTCGATTATTTCCAATGTGGCTGTTGGCGCATCTGAAGACCAGATGGACCGTTCTTCAACTTCCAACAAAGGCAAAGTGGGTGTGGCATTTGTTGAATTTGCCAAACGGAAAGGCGTCAGTACTGCAGAATACAAAGATAAAATTCGCGATGCAGTACGTGGATTGATTCCTTCCGGCCAGATTATTGTCGATCAGGAACAAAGTGGCCCCCCAACGGGCAAGCCCATCTCGATAGAGGTTGTTGGAGACAAATTTGAAGACCTGATTCAAGTTTCTACTGCGGTAAAACGCTACCTCGATTCCTTGAACATCCCGGGCGTGGAAGAACTGCGCTCCGACCTGATCGTTTCCAAGCCGGAAATCAACATCCAGATTGACCGCGAACGCGCCAACCGCGAAGGTATTTCCTCTGCCCAAATTGGCTCCGAGTTCCGTACCGCCATTCTGGGCAAGGAAGCCAGCAAATTCAAAGACGGCAACGACGAAATTCCAATCAACATCCGCCTGAAACGCGAACAACGCGAAAACATCAATACCGTAAGCAACCTCGACATCACTTTCCGCGATATGAACATGGGCGGTGTGCTGCGTTCGGTGCCAATGTCGGGTTTTGCCGACATCAAATATGGCAATACCTATGGCGGGATTCGCCGCAAAAACCAGGAGCGCCTCGTTACCATCAGCTCCAATGTATTGGGCGACTATAACCCCAATGAGGTTGTGGCAAAGGTGCAGGCAGCCATGGCGAATTTTAAATCACCCATCGAAAATGGCGTAACCATCGGCTTTGGCGGGGAACAGGAAGAACAACAGGAGGCAGCAGCCTTCCTTGGCCGCTCGCTCATGATCGCCATGATGATCATCCTGCTGATCCTCATAACTCAGTTCAACTCCGTGGGAAAAACCATCATCATCCTCACCGAGGTAATCTTCTCGGTTGTAGGTGTGCTGTTGGGTTTGGCGATATTTAACATGGACTTTTCCATCGTGATGATGGGTATTGGTATTGTGGCACTTGCGGGCATTGTGGTGCGAAACGGGATTCTGCTGGTTGAATTTACCGACCTGCTGCGCTCGGAAGGCAAACACATCCGGGAAGCCATCATCGAGGCGGGCCGCATCCGGATGACGCCTGTACTGCTCACCGCAACCGCCACCATCCTCGGACTGGTGCCGCTGGCGGTTGGTTTCAACATCGACTTCGAAACGCTCTTTTCCAAAGGCGACCCGCAAATCTTTTTTGGAGGTGACTCGGTGGCTTTCTGGGGACCATTGTCCTGGACCATCGTATTCGGCCTCGGGTTTGCAACCTTCCTTACGCTGGTTGTTTTGCCCGTTATGTATCTGCTGGGCTGGCGCGTGAAAAACTGGTGGAACCGGGTGATGTAATGTATACCAGGATTCGCCGGATTTTATGGATAAATCTGGATTTATTTCGCTGATTTATAATGATTTATAAAGATCATTATACACAAAATCTGGCGGCGTAAAGTATATAACAAGTTTTGAAAACAACAGGCGGCGTTGCCCTATATACAGGGTAACGCCGCTTTTTTTATTGGCCCGCTTCCGCGCGTTGGCTTTTTCCCCAAGCCGCCAGAGCCGCCAATACCGGGAAAATGGTGGCGCCTTTTGGCGTTACAAAATACTCTACCCGCGGCGGAACCTCGGCGTAAATTTTTCTTTCAATAAAACCATCCGCTTCCAACTCCCGCAATTGGCTGGTGAGCATTTGTTTGCTGATCATGGGAATGGCCCTTTGCAATACCCCAAATCGATTGACACCCACCTGAATGCGGTGCAAAATGAGCGGTTTCCATTTTCCCCCAATTTTACCCATCGCATAGTTGATGGGGCAGTTTTCGATGTCCATGAAATTCTGTTCCGAATTATTTTTCATTTTAAACCATTGATTGTCAATAATAGTCTGGTTTTTATGAGTATATCATTTTCATGTGACTACTATGAAAAAGTGAACCAAGGTAATAGCTTTGTGACATTCAATCAAGAAAAATTAACAAACATGGAAAACAACCGCGCCACTGTGATGGCTTTTTACGAAAAAGCACTCACCGTAAACCCTGGAAACAACCCGGCTGAAGTGCTCAACGACATTCTCGCCGACGATTTCATCTCCATCAACACCCTGGAACCCGAAAAATCGAAACAAGCACTCATCAACCAAATCGGCTTCTTCTGGCAATTGGTGCCCGATTTGAAATGGGAACCACAGGAAATCATTCAGGAAGGAAACAAATTTGTGGTACGCAGCTGGGCCAGTGGCACACCAAATGGCAATTTCATGGGCCTTCCCACCGACGGTACAAAATCGTTTAAAATTATGACCCTGGACCTGCACACGATAGACCGCGGAAAGATAAAATCGGTGTATCACATGGAAGATTGGGGTGCTGCCATGGAGCAACTGAAAGCGTAAAAATCTCCCTATTTACTCACTCACCTGATTTTATGAACAACGCAGCACCCGTCAATGCCAATTACCGCCGCGACGCCATCCCAATGTGGATCTATG
>JAGWYI010000215.1 GCA_018969455.1 Bacteroidota bacterium
CCAAATCCCCCGCATATTTGTCTGTTACGGCCGAACGAAACCAATCCAACACTGTTTATAGTCATCTATGCGACAATTTGCCCTGATCGGCTACCCCTTAGGACATTCTTTTTCGAAGGTTTTTTTTACCGAAAAATTTGAATGCGAAGGCATAACGGATGCCTGTTACCAGCTCATGCCCCTTACCGACTTGAAGGTGTTTCCTGAAATTTGGCAAAAAAATCCCGATCTGGTGGGCATGAATGTCACCATTCCGTACAAAGAAGCCGTAATGCCCCTGCTTGATGCGCTTGATGAAAGTGCGTTGGAGGTAGGCGCTGTCAATTGCATTTACCGGAAAAACGGGCAATTGTGGGGCTACAACACCGATGCGGCGGGGTTTGCGGCGGGATTGGATGCGGCCAATTGTCCGTTTCCGATTCAAAAAGCGCTGATTCTTGGTTCCGGGGGGGCTGCCAAAGCGGTTTCTTCTGTGTTGCGGCAACGTGGCATCGCTTATTTGTTTGTATCGGGCAGCAAAAGCGGTGTGGGCTACATTTCTTATGCAGCATGTGCCGCGCATGTATCGGAGGTGCAATTGATTGTGCAAACGACTCCGCTGGGCATGGCGCCGGCGCTGGATGCCTGTCCGCCCATACCCCTGGAATTGTTGGATGCGCGGCATTTTGTATATGATTTGATCTACAATCCGCTTGAAACTTTACTTTTACGGCGGGCCCGTGCGCAGGGCTGCATCACCCAGAACGGGCTGTTGATGTTACACACCCAGGCAGAAAAGGCATGGGAAATCTGGAATACGTGATGTTACTTTGCGGGGTCAAAAAACCGAATAGCCGCCTAACCATAATCGTACCAATATGCAAGTAGATTTTTCGAATACAGAGATTGCTTTTGCCCATTTCAGCAATGCGGAGCTTAAGCGCAGCGCCTGGCTGTTTAAAATGATGAACAAGGCCTGGTTGGTCAAAAATGGCTCCAAACTGGCCCTTTGGGCGGTAGAAAACCGCCTTCCATTTGCCGAATCGGTGGTAAAAGGCACCATTTTCCCCCAATTTGTGGGCGGAACCACCTTGTTAGACAGTCTGCCAGCCATAGAGAAGCTGGCCCGGTACCAGGTTTTAACCGTGCTGGATTATGGCGCGGAAGGAAAAGAAACCGAGCTCGATTTCAACTATACCATGAATGAAAACCTCCGTGCCATAGATTTTGCTTCCAGGTCAACATCCATTCCGATTGTGAGCACCAAATTAACCGGGCTTGCGCGCTTTGGTTTGTTGGAGCGCATTCAAAACGCGCAGTCTTTGTCGAAGGAGGAGTTGATTGAATATCGGAATGTCCTGAAGCGGATAGATGCCATATGTTACCATGCCGCCAACAAGGGTGTATCTGTTTTTATCGATGCAGAGGAGAGTTGGATTCAAGATGCGATCGACCATTTGGTTTGGCTGATGATGAAGCGATACAATCAGCAACGGGTAGTGGTGTACAATACCTTCCAAATGTATCGACATGATCGCTTGCAATTTCTGACAGAAAGTTTTGATCGCGCCGAACAGGAGGGTTTTATGCTGGGCGCCAAGCTGGTGCGTGGAGCCTATATGGAAAAAGAACGCAACCGTGCTGCTGAAATGGGTTATTTAAGCCCCATTAATGCCGATAAAAATGCGACTGATGACTTATACAATACCGCTCTGCGGTTTTGTTTGGATCATCATAGCCGCATTGGATTGTGCAATGCGAGCCACAATGTAGAAAGTGCCGCGCTGCAAGTCGCTCTTATGGAGGCAAAGGGTATTCCGCCCAATCATCCCAATTGTATGTTCAGCCAGTTGTATGGCATGAGCGATAATCTGACCTTTAATTTGGCACATGCTGGATACCGGGTGGGCAAATATTTGCCTTATGGGCAGGTGCGGGACGTTATTCCGTACTTAATTCGCCGTGCGCAGGAAAATACATCGGTTACGGGCGATGCAGGCCGGGAGTATGCACAGGTTCTCAAAGAGGTAAAGCGGAGGAGAATATAAGGTCTCTAAAAAAACACACACATTTTTTCATATCAAGCTTTGATTTTTGAGGTAATTGATGTTACCTTTGCGCTCGCTTTTTTAAAAAGTAAACTTTCAGGGCAAAAAATATGGAAATTATAGCACTTACGGGCCTGGTTAAGGAAGGCTCCGGCAAAGAAGTTTCGAGGAAACTCCGCAACGAAGGTCTGATACCTGCTGTTATGTATAAAAGTGGAGGTGGCGACAGCAAGGCTTTTGGGCTTGAGTCGACTGCTATCCGGCATTTGATTTATACATCCAAATTTAAAATGGCTGAAATCACCCTGGATGGTCAGGTGCATAAATGCATTGTGAAGGATATTCAGTTTCATCCGGTGAATGATCAGGTGATTCACCTGGATTTTTTGGAATTGGTTCCGGGGGTTAAATTCAAAGCAACTGTTCCTTTGCGTTTTGTTGGGCAGGCGCCTGGCGTAAAGAGCGGTGGCAAGTTTTTGGCAAAAATGCGTCAAGTTAACATTCTTACGACTCCAGAATACATTGTGGACGAAATGGATGCCGATATATCCGGTATGGAATTGGGTGGCACTTTACGTATTCGCGATGTGAAAGTTCCAGAGGGTGTTGAAGTAACCAATCAACCTGCCGTTCCAATTGCTTCTATTGAGATTCCACGTGCATTGCGTGGCAAATAGTACCGGGAATTGGGGAAATTTTTGGATTAATGGGATTTTTCTTGATATTTTTGATATCAAGATTAAGGGGGCATATTGCTTGGGCAATATGCCCTTTTTTTAGTTTTTAAAAATATTTACATGTTTGACTTGTGACACTTGGTTATTTTTGTCGTTATAACATACAAGATGAATTCAACTAATTTTTTGGACATGCCAACAAAAGTGATGTTTCTTTTGGTTGCCCTGTTGAGCCTGGGCGCCTGCAACAAAACGGTATTTACCGGCCGCAAGCAGCTGAATTTGATTCCTGCCCAAACCATCAACGAGATGAGTTTTTCGGAATACAAAACTTTTCTTTCTCAAAACAAGACCATCAATTCTGGAAAAGATTTGGACATGGTTCGCAGGGTTGGAAATGACATTCGGGCCGCGGTGGAAGTTTATTATACTGCACGCAATTTGCAAAAAGAGTTAAAGGAGTTTTCCTGGGAATTTAATCTGGTAGATGACCCCAAAACGGTAAACGCATTTTGCATGCCTGGCGGAAAGGTTGTGGTGTACACCGGACTCTTGAAAGTAACGCAAAACGAAGATGCGCTGGCATGTGTAATGGGGCATGAAATCGGGCATGCGCTGGCGCATCACGGCAACGAGCGGATGAGTCAGCAAATGGTGGCACAATTGGGTATAGAATCGATTGATATTGCATTGTCGCAGAAGCCAAGCCAAACCCGTGAAATATTTAAAACAGCTGCAGGAGTAGGCGCCAATGTGGGTGTTTTGTTGCCTTTCAGCCGCAAGCACGAGTCTGAAGCTGATGAGATTGGGTTATATTTGATGGCGATGGCGGGTTACAACCCTAATGAAGCAGCGCCGTTGTGGGATCGGATGAACAAAATGGCAGGTAGTCGTCCGCCTGAGTTTTTGAGTACCCACCCCAATCCGGAAAAACGCAGCGAAACCTTAAAAGCACTGGTGCCCAAGGCGGAGGCGTATGCGCGTCGTTACCCGGTTACGGCGAGTTCCAAATACCGGAAATAAGTTTTTATTCTACCCTGCTTTTCAGGACGCCATCGTGGAGGCGTGTTTCCAGCAGGTCACCGGATATAACATTGTACGGGGAGCGTAGGAGTTCCCCGTTTTTTGTGGTGATGCTGTATCCGCGTTTTAGCACGGCATCGGGGTGTACGGCCCGCATAAGCTGTTCGGCTTGTGTGAGCAGCAGCACTTGTTTGTTGAAATATTGTCGTATCTGTTTGGGAATTTCTTGTTCGGTTTGCTCCAGTTGCTGTTTGCGACGGTAATGCAGATTTTGTGCAGCCCAACGCATGTTTCCTGTTGTTTCCTGAAGGGTCTGGCTCTGAAAACGAATCTTCGCAAGCGCTTCTCTGGCAGTCTGTTGGGCAAGCAGCAGGATGTTTTGTTCGAATTTCAGGTTGTGTTGCACTAAGAAATCGGCCACAGCGGTGGGCGTTTTCAAACTGTATTTCGCCACCAGATCGAGTACGGTTTCGTCTACATCGTGGCCAATGCCTGCCAATACCGGCAAAGGCAATTGCGCCATGGCAGCACACAAGGTGTAGGCATCAAAAGCAGCCAGGTCGAGCTTGGCGCCGCCGCCACGCAGGATGGCGACCACATCGTATTCATGCGCCTGTGCGGCGATGGCCTGGGCGGCAGCTGCGATTTCGCCAGGGGCATTTTTCCCCTGCATGGCTGTATTAAATAACTGATATTTAAATTTATATCCATACGGATTTTGCAACAAATGTTGCTCAAAATCCTGTAGTCCTGCCGCCGTTTCAGAGCTGATGATGGCGATGCGTTGTACGACGTGCGGGAAAGGCAGCATGCGGTTGCGCTCCAGAAGCCCTTCCTGGCGCAGGCGGGCGATGGAATCACGGCGCTGCAAATTCAATTTTCCGAACGTAAATTCGGGGTCTATCTCCAGTATTTGAAGTTTCAGTCCGTATCGTTCGTGAAAATCGACCTGAATCCGGATTTTGAGTTCGATTCCTTCTTGAAGCAGGACATCGAGTTGCGGACCGATGGTTTTGGAGAGTTTTTTATAATCGTTGGCCCATAAAACCGCTTGCGCCTGGGCGAGCGGATCTTCGTATTCCCCTTTTTGCACCAAATCGAAATAGCGGTGTCCGCGAGAAAGGCCGGACTGGGCGATTTCGGCTGTGATCCAGACGGGTTGAGCGAAATTGAGTGCCAGTGCCTGTCGGATGTATCGGTTAAGTTCGTAAAGGCTGTAGACCTGCATGGGTTGTTATTTTTTCAGGTAAGCAGCAGCGCGGTCCTGTGCATTTTTGCGGACATTGAGGTAAAACAGGTTAAGATCCCCTGGGTGGTAGTTTTTGGTACGGAAAAGGATGCTCCCCTGGAATTGTGGTTTTGTGCACATGATCACGCCATATTTGATTTCGGCATCGGTCAGATTGGGGTATATTGCGCAAAAAGGCCGGATAACGCCGCCCAGGTTGGCCGATTTAGGGGCATAGAGGCCGGGTTGGGTGTTCCAGTTTAAGGGATTTGTGCAAATGATGTTGGGCATAGCCTTTTTTTCGTATTTTTTCAACACGTAATTGCGTTCGAAGGTACGCCAGGTACAGTAACAATCGGTTTGGGTTGGGTTGTTGCAGGGTTTCAAGCTTTTGAAATAGTCGGGATTGACGGGCCATCCCACTACATAGGCTGCTACGAGTTGTTTCTCGAGGGGTGTTCCTTCGATCATGTCGCGGAGTAAAACCATGCTGTGGTAACCGCCCTGGCTGTGTCCGGCCAGGATAAAAGGTCGGCCCTTGTTCCAGTGTTTTAAATAGTAATTGAACGCCGCTACTACGTCGTCGTGGGCCAGGTTGAGCGCTTGTTGACCGGATTTTTTGTCTTTGCCAAAAAAAACATGGAGGTGTGCTTGTCGGTATCGGGGAGCGTATACTTTACCGGCGCCATTGAAAATGGAAGCTTGAAACAGGATGGTGCCATCATCGGTTTTTTTGTTGAGTTTGGCATCCGACAGGCTGCCATTCCAGTCGCGCTGGTCGCGTTCGGCGCCGGTGTAGGTTGTTGGATGAATGAAAAAAACGTCAATTTCGGCCTGATCTTGCATGTTTTGCACATTGGGACAGGGTGTTCGGTCGGCAGGATCCTGTTTATCGGGGTGGGCGGCCCAGTTATCGAGTTTGGCGTAATCGGGCGCAGGCGGGATTTTGGCGGGATTGAAAGGATCGGTGGGGTGTACCCATGCGCAGCTGTTGGCGAGGAGGGTAATTAGGAGCAACAAGGTTTTTGTTTTCATCAAAAAACGGACTAAGGGCAATTGCAAGAGGTATAAAACAGTAAACCGTAAGAACAAGCGACAGGTTTACTCGAATGTTTCATAAAGTTTAAAGGAGGGTGTGAGCAAATCTGATTAGGGAAATTTATTCCCGCCCAACCGGTTTTCAAAGGTGGGATTATTTATTTTTAGACAAGAGTTCTCGACGATGAGTTTGAATATTTCCCGGATTTTGACACAAACTTAAATGAATAAGATGGAAGATACAAAGGGTAGATTGAGGGAATTTGATTTAGGGATGGTGGAGAGGTTTTATTTGAAATAGTTTTATGTGTTTTTGTTTTATTATCGGGATCTTACCCCACTTACGTCGGAGAGGTCCCCCCTGCATACAGTGTGGCGCGAAAAGGGGGCGGTAAGAACTCAAAATCCATAATCCAATATGCGTTATCAGTTAACGGCCAGAGAATTACACCCACCACGTCGGAGAGGTCCCCCCCTGCAAACCCTATTGCGAAGAAGGGGGCAGCAAGCACTCAAAACACATAACCAAATATACGTTATCAGTTAACGGCCAGAGAATTACACCCACCACGTCGGAGAGGTCCCCCCCTGCAAACCCTATTACGCAGAAAAGGGCAGCAAGCACTCAAAACGCATAATCCAATATGCGTTATTAATTAACGGCCAGGAAATTACACCCACCACGTCGGAGAGGTCCCCCTCTGCAAACCCTATTGCGCAAAAGAGGGCAATAAGAATTTAAAACGCACAACCCAATATACGTTATCAATTAACTGCCACGGAATTACACCCACCACGTCGGAGAGGTCCCCCCTGCATACAGTGTGGCGCGAAAAGGGGGCAGTAAGAACTCAAAACGCATAATCCAATATACGTTATTAATTAACGGCCACGGAATTACACCCACCACGTCGGAGAGGTCCCCACCCACACTTTTTGCACCAACAACCAGTCCCAACCGGTTTATACAGGACTTTTGAGTCAAATCCCCCGGCGACCAGGAATCTAATACAATATTATACTTTACGCCACCAGATTTTGTACATAACGATCTTTATAAATCATTATAAATCATCGAAATCCATCCTGATTTATCCACAAAATCCGGCAAATCCTGGTATAAGT
>JAGWYI010000216.1 GCA_018969455.1 Bacteroidota bacterium
AGAAACTGTTTTAAAACCTCCGAAATGCTGAAAGGCAAATCTTTTAACGCCATGCTGCATTTATTTTTTCGGCAATAGGACATGGCTATTCCCTCAAAAATAAGCCTTGCCTGGCGCCAAAATCTTTACCTTTCATCTATCCCGGAGGTTTTAAAACAGTTTCTAAACGAAAATTCCGGTACTTTTGTGCATTCTTTTCAGAAACACCCATTTATGAAAAAACACAATTTCTCTGCCGGACCGGCCATTTTGCCTGCTCCAGTACTCAAAGAAGCCGCCAAAGCCGTGGCAAATTACGAGGGTATTGGATTGAGTCTGCTCGAATTATCCCACCGCGGGCCCGAATTTACAGCTGTATTGGATGAGGCCAATGCCTTGATGCAGGAAATTCTGGAAATACCGTCGGAATACAAGGTTATTTGGCTAACTGGTGGCGCAAGCACCCAGTTTTTTATGGCGCCGATGAACTTGTTGAATGCCGATGAAACCGCTGCCTATGTGGATACCGGCACCTGGGCCAACAAAGCCATAAAAGAAGCCAAAGGTTTTGGGAATGTCGCAGTACTGGCGTCGTCGAAAGAGCAAAACTATACCTTTATTCCGAAGGGATATAAAATTCCGAAAGAGGTAAAATATTTGCATTTAACCAGCAACAACACCATATTTGGTACGCAATTACACAAATTCCCGAAATCGCCGGCGCCGGTGGTGTGTGACATGTCGTCCGACTTTTTAAGCCGCCCCGTAAAGGTATCCGATTTTGGCCTGATATACGCCGGGGCGCAAAAGAACCTGGGTCCGGCTGGAACAACCGTGGTGATTGTGCGCGAAGATATTTTGGGAACGGTACAGCGTTATTTGCCGGCCATGCTCGATTACCGCACCTTCATCAAGGAAAACTCGATGTACAACACGCCGCCGGTATATCCTATATACGTTTCAATGCTCACCTTGCGCTGGATCAAAAAACAAGGCGGTTTAAAAGCCTTGCAGCGTAAAAACAAAGCCAAAGCCGCATTGTTGTATGAGGAGATAGATGCCAATCCGCTGTTTACAGGAACGGTGGCGAAAGAGGATCGTTCTTTGATGAACGCCTGTTTCGTGATGAATCCTGCTTATGCAGGTTTGGAAAAGGCATTTTTGAAAGAAACGGAGGAAAATGGTTTGGTCGGATTGCAAGGCCACCGCTCCGTGGGCGGTTTCCGGGCAAGCATGTACAATGCCATGTCAAAATCCAGCGTGCAAGTTCTGGTAGATTTGATGCGCGATTTTGCGAAACGTAATATGTAAGTATTTCAATTTGAGTTACATAAAATCAATTAAGCGCTTGATTCGCGTACATGGAACGGCCCTTCCGGTTCACATCAAGCTTGATTTGTTGCGAGGGCATCGGTACAGCATGAATGCGCGCAGCATTCGCATGCGATTGCCTGTTACCATGACCGAGAAGCAGTTGGAGGATCATTTGGAGGCTTGTGCGGTATGGGTAGAGGATGTATTAAAACAAAAGCCCGATCTACGAGCTGCTTATTTTGGGAAAACGTATCAGAGCGGGGATGTTTTGACCGTGGGGGACCGTCGATACATACTCGACGTGGAAATGCATGAGCGGGTTACCAATACGGCACGTTTAATTGGGGATACCATTTCTTTGACATTAAATACCCAATTGGGCGACTGGCAGCGAGGGCGTGTGGTAAAAACGCTGCTTTCCCGCATCGTAGCGCGCGATTTTCAGGAAGAGATAAGTCGCAGGGTGATGGATTGGAATCAACGCACGTTCAAAATGCCCATCAAAACCATCAATTTGAAGTACAATCATTCCAATTGGGGCAGTTGTTCATCGAAGGGCAATGTAAATTTATCGACACGCTTGTTATTTGCGCCCAAATCTGTACAGGATTATGTGATTTTGCATGAATTGGCCCATTTGGTGGAACTCAATCATTCTGATCGGTTTTGGGCGCTCGTAGAAATGCACATGCCCGATTACCAGGAGAAAGAAAAATGGTTGAAAAAACACCGAAACGAATGTGATTTTTGATGAAACGCATCACTTTTTTAAAATCGCTGGCTTTGTTGCCGGCAGCAGGCGCTGTTATGAAATTGAGCAGTTTGTATAATTGGTCTCAATCGCATCCAAGCGGAGAAAAAATGCCCGTGATGTTTATGGGGCATGGCAGTCCGATGAATGCGATTGAAGAAAATGAATTTGTGCGCGGTTTTCGGGAAATGGGTGAAGCCGTTCCCACACCCAGTGCTGTACTTTGTATTTCTGCGCACTGGGAAACCAGAGGTACTTATGTTACCGCTATGGAAAACCCGCCTACCATTCACGATTTTGGAGGCTTCCCGAAGGCCTTGTTTGATGTGCAATACCCTGCACCGGGCAGTCCTGAACTGGCTAAAGAAACGCAAAGCACGGTGCACAAAACACAGGTAGGCCTGGATGACAAATGGGGGCTAGACCATGGCGCCTGGTCGGTTATCAAGCATTTGTATCCAAAAGCCGATGTACCAGTAATTCAATTGAGTTTGGATTATACCAAAGATGCTCCATATCACTACGACTTGGCAAAGGAACTGGCTGTTTTACGCAGCAAGGGCGTATTGATCATTGGAAGCGGCAATATGGTACACAACCTGGGGATGGTGGCCTGGGATCGTTTGAACGAAACCGGCTTCGGCTACCAATGGGCCATTGAAGCCAGCGAGCAGATGAAGGCCCAGATTAATTCCGGCGATCATGCGCCCTTGATCAATTTCCGCGCCCAGGGCCGGGCGTTTGATTTATCCATCCCTACGCCCGAGCATTATTTGCCCCTCTTGTACATTTTGGCCTTGCAAGACAAAGACGAAATGCCGGTTTACTACAACGATAAGGCCGTTGGCGGGTCTCTTACGATGACCTCCGTGAAAATGGTAAAGGTTTAAAAGGTTCGTAAAAAAGTATACTTTATACCGCCAAGTTTTGTGCACAACGATCTTTATAAATCAGCAAAATTTATCCTGATTTATCCACAAAATCCGGCGAATCCAGCCATAAAACAAGAGGATCAATTTGGCGGGTTAGGATAATAATATACTTTGCTCCGCCAGGTTTTGTGCACAACGACCTTTATAAATCAGCAAAATTTATCCTGATTTATCCACAAAATCCGGCGAATCCTGGTATATTTCGAAGTGTTTTCAATTTTAGTGCTACCTTTGGAAGATAACCTAAATACTTGAAGCCATGTATAAAATTCTTCTTTCCTTCCTGCTACTGTTTTGTTCAGAAGCGCTTTTTGCACAATGTTTTCCATCTGAAAATTGTGATGACTTTAATTCCTGCATTTTTGGCCGATCTCAACTAAATAATCAGATTTGGGACAACTACAACGCTACGCCCTCTTTTGGAAATCCGGTATGTGGGGCGATTGCGATACACAATGACCAATGGTTCAAATTTGTGGCCGATGGCCCAACATTGGAGCTTGCAGTGCATTGTTTAAAATCTCTTACTGGCGATGGATTACAAATTGCGTTGTTTGACCAGTGTAACAACGATGCGCTTAATTGTAATCCTGGAAAGTTAGGCGGTGCGTCGGACCCATTAATCCTGACCTATTTCAATTTGATTCCTGGAAAAACGTATCTACTTTTAATTGATGGATATATCGATGATCGTTGTGAATACCAATTCGAAGTGGTCAGTGGCGTAGCAGATGTGAATTATTCGGCCAACATCACAGGCCATGTTTTAATTGATCAGAATGATAATTGTATTGCAGATTCTTTGGATACGCCTGTGTCGGATGTATCTGTATCAGCAAGCGGCCTAAATTCGATTACCGTACCGACTGATTCAATAGGGCATTACCAATTTAGTTTATTCGATACATCCAGTTTGGTAGTTTCCCTTTGGCCAATAGTGGGTGATTTTTGGTCAGTTTGTTCCGATTCTATTCCGGTTAAATGGAGTGCAAGTCCTACAGATTCTACATTTCGCGACACCATCGATTTTGTGCTTAAGCCCAAAAATACCTGTCCTTTGGCCTTTGTTTCAGCTGCTTTGGCGCCACGGCTTCGTTCTTGCATTCCTGCATACTGGAATGTAAAGTTTGGCAATTACGGTACCGTTGTCGCCAACGATGTAAAGGTATATATCATTAAGCCACACGATATTAATATATTGGAATATTCTAACTTGTTTCCATATGTTTTACAAGGGGATACCATAGTTTATACGGTAGGCAATGTATCGCCCTTGGTTTTTAAAAATCTTGTTTTCAAAATTGAACCGCCCTGTGACAATAGTTTATTTGGGCAAACATTGTGCTTTGAAGCGCAGGTAACCCTTGGAAACAAATGCCCTGAAGTAGCGATTTCACACCCTAAAATAAAATTAGAAGCAAGTTGTCTCGGCGATAGTACAGTTCATTTTACGGTTTATAACAAAGGCGGCGCGCCGACAATTACACCTTTCCAATATTCGGTTTACAAGAATGATCAACTTGTTGCAAATCAATCGTTTACCTTACTCAACGGCGCCTCTTTTATCCTGGATTTCCCGTCGAATGGCGAAACATGGCGACTGGAATCAACCCGGGATGACAGTGGCGCTAAAACCAGCGTAACGTTGGAATCTTGCGGGGGGTTGACGCCTAACCAGGTAAATCTTTTTTGGCAAGAAGATCCCGATTTGGATCGGACCATTTTGTGCCGCACTGTGCAGGGTTCTTATGATCCCAATGCAAAATTTGTTTTCCCCGAAGGCGTTGGCAGCGAACATATTATTGGGAACCAACAAGCGCTGGAGTATATCATCGAATTCCAAAACACCGGTACCGACACGGCCTACCAGGTACGTTTGCGTGATGAATTATCCCCTGCACTGGATTTGTTAACTTTCCGGGCAGGAGCGTCTACACATCCAAACAAGTGGCAAATTGTTGACCGCGTTTTACAAGTAGATTTTGACCCGATCGCATTGCCAGATACCAACACCAACGTACAAAATTCGAGCGGATGGTTCCAGTTTTTCATCAATCCCCTGTCTGATTTGCCGGATGGAACCCAAATTCAAAATACAGCCTCTATCTATTTTGATTACAATGCCGCAGTTCAAACCAATACAGTATGGCACACCATCGGGCGTTTATCGGTTAAAGTAGATGAATTGCCCAATAAACAGGCGTCTTTATGGCGTGTTCTGGGCAACCCGGCTACAGCACAGTGTATTTTTGAGCGCACCACACCCACTGCATATGATACCCGTCTTGAATTGTACCACGCCAACGGCCGGCTCGTGCGCGTGCTGCACATCCCAGCAGGCGCACAAGGCCTGCTCGAGCGCGAAGGCTTGCCAAACGGGGCTTATTATTTCCGATTGATGGAAAATGGCAACCTGACCGGCAGTGGCCAATTGCAGTTTCATTGACATTATGCTAAAAAGTGGGTCGGAGTTAATGCTTATGAACTTCGGCCCATGCTTTTATGAGGTCGTTCCGCCCAATCATATTTTGCCAGTTTTGACTGGGTAGTGCTTTTATTTTCTCCAGAAGCGCAATTTGGCGGGCAGACAATAGATCCTCCGGAGACTGGTTTCTGCCCACCAGGCTGTTGGCCCGGCAGGCTTGCAGGCTCGTCATCGGTATAAAACGATAATTTGTTTTTGATAAATAATATTTCGGCTCTCGGTCGTTGCGGAATCCTTCGTTCTTGCTGCAGGCCGAAAAACCTTTGGGTTGGGTACGTTCGGCAAGCGCCTCGCGCGTTACCCGAGTGGGGTCAAACGTCACTCGAACCACCTCGTTCCCGTCCTGGTAGCCCGGACTGGTTTCAATCACGCCCGGAATGTCGCCAAAAGTGCCCTCGCCGGTCCAAAAACAGTACATTTTAAAGGTTGCGGTTTCCAAACCTGCTGCCCGGGAGCGCAATTCTTCGTCCAGCAGTTCGAGGTATTTCGGAGTTTCCTTGCCTGCCTGGTCGAGCGCGCGCACCATGGCCGCCACGAGGCGCCAGGAAGCGCGGAAGTCGGCAACGCGGGGTGTCAGGTCGCTGTAATCGGCGCGCACGATCCGTACAACAGGGTTGTTCCAGGCTGGTTCCTTGAAGCGCTCGAGCGCCGCCGCGTCGTTGCCGCCTTTGTTGTTGTAAATGCAAACCGGCACAAACAGGCTTTCAATGGCTTCCACGATCAAAGGATGGCTGAGGGTGGTAGCGCCAAATTGGGTGCAATTGGAACAGCCCGGTACTTCCTGAAACAGAATCAACAAGGGCTTGCCGCTCGATTCAGCCAGGGCTTTACCTTTGTTGAGGTCGCGCAACCAATGCACCGCGCCCAACTCTACGGGATTGTCGGGGTCCGTTTTATCGGAATTTGAAGGCAATTCGGCAGGCATCGTGGAAACGCTAGATCTGTTTGGCAGCCAAACGGCAGCGCACAGGGTGACAAAAATGCCGAGGACAGACAGAATTTTGATGCTCATATGTCGTATTTTTTACAAAAATGCAGGACAAATTTCAAATATTAAACGTCAAATGTCGAAACGGGCGGGAAATTTCGCAGGGTGCTTTACCTTTCGGGGGTCGTACCAATTGCCACACCCATGAAAAAAGCAATGCTCCTTTTGCTGCTCTGCGGCGCCCCACTGGCGGTTTTTTCTCAAAACCCGCTTACCCTTGATGATTGCTTCACCTTTTTTCGGTTTTATCCCGAATTCGGAGGAGATTTCAAATATGCTGCCGACAGTCGCTATTATTGGGTAGCATCGGACGGCGAAATTGCACTTTATGAAACGGCTACAGGAGTTAAAAACAGGGTATTGTTGGATAAAGAAGCCTTGGAGGGCACAGGCGCCATCGAAAGCTTTGAGTTGAATGGCGACGAAACGTCTATTCTGCTTCAAACCAATGTAGAACACATTTACAGGCATTCGGTTGTAGCCGATTATTGGGTATATGATTTAAAGCGAAACAAACACTTTGCCTTGAATGAAGGGGCCAAAATTCAATTTGCCCAATTTTCGCCCGACGGCAAACAGGTTGTGTTTATCCTAAACAACAACATTTATGTGCGGAATCTTGAATCGGCAAATACCATGCGCATCACCGACGACGGCGCCATCA
>JAGWYI010000217.1 GCA_018969455.1 Bacteroidota bacterium
GGTATTTGAAGGAAATATAAATCAAGATACTATAATAATCAAAAATGGTATCTACTTGATTAATGTTACCGACAAGTACAATATTAATAATTACGATAGTAAAAACCTAATTGCAAATTTCAAAGGAGGTTCAATAGATAGTATTAATACCATCCTGAACTATAAAGAACAAAAGAGATAACAACGGCTTTACGAAAATGCGCTGCAAAGCCCACCCGCAAAAGCCAACGCAGCAGCGCACATTCGTAAAGCCAACCGTTTGCGGAAAAAAATAATTTTAAACGATGGATCAAAAAATTGAACAATACCTTGCGAACATACCTAATATTGGGTGCATTTCAAACTGTCGCTCAGGCAGCCTGATCGGTTGAACGTTGGATAAGATTGACGACTTTGTTCCATTGATTGCTCATGTAAGCCACCCTCCAGTTGAGCATATTTTGCGCTCCGTTTTCTGACCATCGTTGGCCTGATCGCTTAAGTCGACACTGCACTACTGTTCGATGAGCCGCTTCAATAGCTCCAGACCGTAAGCCCCCGTGCAACCCCGTCTTGCCAACGCGGCACCATCGCTTGAACTTTGCTGCAAACTACAACAAATGGCAAAACGTTACAGTGAATCAGAGAAACGAAATTTAATAGCATCGTATTTGCAAAGCGGTCAGAGTTATGCTGCCTATGCATGGGTTTGTGGCGTATCGGCCATCACCTTAAAAACCTGGCAGTCGCAATACAGTGAAACGAAGATGGAAGGCTTTGTGGCTATTTCGGCTCCCTTGGTGGAGGCAGATTATGGTTTTCGGTTGAGTATAGGCTCTGCGGTATTGGATTTTGAGCGTCTTCCTCCAGTTGACTGGGTAAGCAGTTTTCTTAAATTGATGTCCAGATGATGGGCTTTGGCGCACAACATCGGTACTATTTGTATCGTCGGAGCGCGGATATGCGTAAGAGTTTCGACGGTTTGAGCGGTTTGGTACGCAACGAACTGGGCCGGGACCCGATGGACGGCGAGGTTTACGTTTTTTTAAATCGTCAGCGGAGCCTGATCAAGTTGTTGGTTTGGGATAGAAGCGGTTGGGCACTGTGGTCGAAGCGACTGGAACGGGGCAGTTACGAACTTCCACGCGGCGAGGGAGATGGTGTGGTGCTGAGTTGGTCGGAGTTGATGCTGATACTGGAAGGTATATCGCTTCGGAGTGTGCGTCATCGTCGTCGTTATGCGGTTGGTGAAAAAGTTGCAAAAAGAGCGTAGTTATCCACAAAAAAAGCAGGTTTTTGGTGGATAAAAACTGCTGGTTTTCAGCGGTTTGCAAGGTTGTTTTGGCCTATTTTTGTGGCATGAATACGGAAGAAACAGTCACGATCCTGCGGTCAGAATACGACCAAATACAGGGACAATTGCTGGAGTTGCGCCACCAGTTGGCGCAACTCCAGCGCTTGATCTTCGGTCGCAAAAGCGAGCGATTTGTGGCAGATAGCCCGATGGCGGGCCAGCCGACCTTGTTTTCAGAGTTGGCTGCGCCGGTTGTGGAGGCCGAAGCGGAAAAAGAAAAGATCGCCTACGAGCGTTCGAAGCGCAAAGGCGTGGAAAAATTGCACGTGGGCCGCAACGAGTTGCCCGGATCGCTGCCTCGTCAGGAAGTAGTCATCGAGCCGGAAGAAGACATCACCGGAATGGTATGCATTGGTCAGGATGTGACCGAAGAGTTGGAGTACACGCCTGGGAAGTTATTTGTTCGGCGTTATGTACGTCCGCGCTATGCCCGCGCGGGCGGCGATGGTGTGGTTCAAGGCAAACTCCCGCCCCGGCCCATAGACAAAGGCATCCCTGGTCCACATTTGCTGGCACAAATCCTAAGCGATAAATACATAGACCACTTACCCTTGTATCGCCAGGCCAAAAGATATGAGCGGGAAGGGATGCGCATCCCGGATGCTACTTTAGGCGACTGGATGCGGCAAAGTGTACAACTTTTGGGCGTTATTTACGAAAAAATTAAAGAAAAAGTGCTCCAAAGCAACTACTTGATGGGGGATGAAACGACGATCAAGGTGTTGGAAAGCGACAAGAAAGGAAGCACCCATCTGGGATACTACTGGGTTTATTACGATCCGGTGGGCAAATTACCTGTGTTTATTTATCAACAAGGCAGGGCGGCAGTGTATCCTAAGGAGCACCTGTCTTCCTTTAGTGGCTATTTACAAACAGATGGCTACGAAGCCTACGAGCGACTGGTACTCGAACGTACGGATATCGTTCACTTCAATTGCTGGGCGCATGCGCGCAGGAAGTTTGAGGACGCCTTGCAAGTTGACCGGGAAAAAGCAGAAATGGTACTCACGCTGATCCAAAAACTATATACTATCGAGCGCCAATGCCGAGATCAAGGCCTATCAAATGACCAACGGCTTGAGCAACGACAGCAACAAGCGGTTCCGGTACTGGAAAAAATAAAAGAAGTGCTCGATCACTTCAGTCTCACCCTCACCCCCAAAAACCCGCTGGCTGTTGCAGCGGCTTACAGCCTCAAAAGATGGGATAAATTGACCTTATATGCCCAAAACGGTCAATTGGAAATAGACAACAACCCGATAGAAAATGCAATCCGCCCCGTTGCGGTCGGCCGAAAAAACTACCTCTTTGCGGGCTCCCACGAAAGTGCGCAAAGAGCAGCTGTGGCATATACCATCCTGGCTGCCTGCAAAACCGCGAATATTAACCCCCTGGAATATCTGGCGGATGTTTTGCAAACACTGCCATCCCGAAATGTCAATGACATAGACGACCTGCTGCCCTTGAATTGGGCTGACAAAAATAAAGCAGTGAAGGTAGATGGGTAGATGGAGTTGGTCGGGGGCTTACCGCAAAGGTACACCCTCATAATCCAGTATTCATTCACCATTCCGGAAATTGTCGGAAAATACGGGGGCTAAACCAGCCTGCGCAATCATGCTATGAACGCTTATTCGATGCTTCCGGTCTCGATACAGCGCCTTATCAACAAGCGCTGGAGGACTCTGCTTGTGCGCTGCGGGCTGTTTTTCCTGCTGAATTTCAGGGCTTGTTCAAAGTATATGATGTAGGCTTTTATTTGCACAATACGGTTACTTCCGGATACTCCGCTGGTTCTTTCGTTGGTTCTTGCTTTTGCTTTTGCGTGTGAATAAAATGCCGATTATCGGGTTCCGAGACAATATTCAAATAGGTAAGAAATTCATCCAAGCCTTCTTGCAACGGAAACTGATCCACCAATTGAGCAAGGGTAATTTGTTCATTTTCGGCAAGTAAGCGCTCTATCTGTGCGATGATGCGCAACGAAACAGACGCTTCTGTATCCAAATTTAACCAAACGTTTTGAGTTTTCGTATTCCATCGCGCCCATCCAGTTTGCGGGCCTTGATCCTGTTAAAAAATACCGGATCAAAGAATTGAATGTTTATCCCGAAACGAGCTCCACCATCAACGCGGCGGCCGTATATTCGGGCGAATATCTGATGAATGTCGGTTTTAATCCCGACCTGAACCTGAAACGCAGCAGCGTGATTTTAGAAATAAATGCAGTGAAATGACCCAGGAATTAAACGCATCCCCGCACCGCCGTTACAACCCGCTTACCGACAGTTGGGTGCTTGTATCGCCCCACCGCGCACAACGTCCGTGGCAGGGGCAGGTAGAAAAATTGCCGGCAGACACACGTCCGGCGCACGACCCGAATTGTTACCTCTGTGCCGGTAATGTGCGGGCCAATGGCGCACAAACGCCTGATTATGCAGATGTTTTTGTGTTTGACAATGACTTTGCCGCCCTCTTACCTTCCCCCTCTTCCGCGGGCACTCCGGTAGATTCAGGACCACTTTTTATTGCCCGTCCTGAGCGGGGCATCGCACGCGTGATCTGCTTTTCGCCGCGCCACGACCTGACCATGGCTCAAATGGAAACCCGGGATATCCGCAAAGTGGTAGACGCCTGGGTAGACGAATACCGCACGCTCGGCGCCAATTCCTTCATCCATTACGTCCAGATATTTGAAAACAAAGGCGCCATTATGGGCTGCTCCAACCCGCACCCGCATGGACAAATCTGGGCACAGGAGCACGTGCCCGATGAGCCGATGAAAAAGCAAATAGCGCAGTTAAAATACTGGAAAACAAACAATTCTTCCTTGCTCGCGGACTATATCAAAGCGGAATTGGTGCTTAAGGAGCGCATTTTGTTTGAAACTGAACATTTTGTATGCCTTGTGCCGTTCTGGGCTGTTTGGCCTTTTGAAGCAATGATCGTACCCAAACGCCATATGCCCCGCATCACAGATATGACAGACGAGGAACGGACCGGTTTGGCAGATGCCTACCGCCGATTGACTGCTTTGTACGACCGCCTTTTTGATACTTCGTTTCCGTATTCTTCCGGCATTCACCAGGCCCCGACAGATGAGGACGCACATGCAGAATGGCATTTTCACCTGGTTTTTTACCCGCCGTTGTTGCGGTCAGCGACGGTGAAAAAATTCATGGTGGGTTATGAAATGCTGGCCAATCCACAGCGGGATATTACACCGGAAAAAGCAGCCGAACTGCTTCGAACCTTGGTGGATGCTTAAGAGCCTATAAAAATTTATATTTTTCGGCAATGTGACAGTCTTTTTTTGCCATACGTCGTTCCTTTTTTTCGCCGTAATTAGTCCCATTATCCCGAATACTCAGGACAAAAAGCGCCTAGTCTGGCTAAAAACCCTTATCATATTAATATAAAATATAAATTTTAATAGGCTCTTATTAGGCTAATACCTTCTGATATACATGCTTTATGAAAATCAGAATCGTAGCTGGCTAATACTTTGACATCTTGTAACTTACAAGAGGCTAAAATAATCGCATCATTGGGCAACTAATTGTGCTTTTGCATAAAATCAATTGCCAAAGGAAGCGCACCATTGGGTATTGGTAGTATTTGAAAACCTGAAAGAAATGTTTTGGTATCATGCTGTGAAAGCGTTTCACCTATTTTTCCATTTTCACATATACTCATGGGCGAGCGCCCGCCAATAATACCTAGTAACTGGTACAGATATTCACTTGCTACAATGGGATTAATAAAAATTTGACGATCGCTTTCTATAAGCGCCTCCAACAATTCGGTTTAAGACTGCTTTTCGTATTCAATCAGCAACCCACTATCAATAAAAACCTTCATTGTTGATACCATTCGTTTTTATCCGGTTGGTAGCCTGTAGCATATTTTTTCAGGCCGCCTTTAAACATCTGTAAAATCTTCATTCTGCGCAGTCGCTCTTCCTCTAATACAGTTTCCGTACCCGATTCCACGCGAAAATTGACTTTTAGCGCCTTACTACTTCAGAAAGGGCATGAATTGCATCAAGATCGGATGTTTCAACAACTAAAACCATATTATATCTTTTGTACGAAGATAGTCCCGATTCCCATGTTTGCCAAATTTTTCCATTGTATACTAGGATTCGCCGGATTTTGTGGATAAATCAGGATGGATTTCGCTGATTTCTAATGATTTATAAAGATCGCTGTGCTCAAAACCTGGCGTCGTGAAGTATAGTTCGGCGATGATGGGCGTTTTCGGGTCTTTTTCTGAAGATCAATGGTCGTATCAGTAATGCGACAATCTTTTCATCTTGGTATTCACTGCCTTCTTATTGCTTTACAGGTAACACAACAAGCGGCCTATTTGCAAACCACTCCATACTCAAACCCAAGACAAAACTAATTGTTTTTAAAAAATCTTTTTTCCCCAAAAAACCCGTACTTTTGACACAAATAATAATCCACCCCACCCCGCCGCCGGAAAACATAAAAATCACATTCCATTGATTTTCAGCCTGATACTATAGCAAACGCAAGGTGCCAATGAAAACGATCGGGCCCTAATCCATTGAAAATCAATTTTTATCCATCCATGCCCTAAATCCATTTAGATCCTGGTCCATGTTTGATCGCGCCATCCTCCACCTCGACCTCGACGCATTCTTTGCATCGGTAGAATGTTTGAAAAACAGCCAGTTAAAGGGCATCCCACTCATCATTGGCGGCAGCTCGGGCCGCGGCGTGGTGGCCTCCTGCAGCTACGAAGCCCGGGCCTTTGGCGTGCGCTCGGCCATGCCCATGAAACAAGCGCTGCAACTGTGCCCCAATGCTACGGTGCTGCGCGGCGACATGGACAGTTACAGCAAATACTCCGATCTGGTGCGGGATGTGATTGAAGACCAGGCCCCCGTGTTCGAACAGGCCTCTATTGACGAGTTTTACCTCGATTTGAGCGGGATGGACCGCTACATCGGCTGCTGGAAATGGGCCACCGAACTGCGGCAGCGCATCATCCGCGAAACCGGGCTGCCCTTGTCGGTCGGACTTTCGGTCAATAAAACCGTATCCAAGGTCGGAACAGGCGAAGCCAAGCCCAATGGCAGCAAATTGGTGCCTGCCGGCCTCGAAAAGCCCTTTCTCGCCCCCCTGCGCGTGGGGAAATTGCCCTCGGTGGGCTTCGAAACCGAGCGCCGCCTGCAATCTATGGGCGTGCGCCTCATCAAAACCCTCAGCGAAATACCGCCGCAACTGCTCGAACGCGAGTTTGGCAAACCCGGACTCAGCATGTGGAAAAAAGCCAACGGGATCGACAACAGCCCCATCCAGCCCTACCGCACGCAGGATTCCATTTCCACCGAAACAACTTTCCAGGTAGATAGCATCGATCCGCGTTTTTTACAGGAAACCCTGCGCCGCCAGGTGGCTCAACTCGCCTTTGAATTGCGCAATAAAAACAAACTTTGCGCCTGCATTACGGTAAAAATACGCTACACCGATTTCAATACCTATACCAAACAGGTGCAAATACCCTATACCGCCCATGACGCAGCGCTGCTGCAACACACCCTCGATTTGTTCGAACGCCTCTTTGAGCGCCGTCAACTGGTGCGCCTCATCGGGGTCAAATTCAGCAAACTGGTGCAAGGACAACTGCAACTCAACCTGTTCGATGACACCGAAAAATCGGCGCGCCTGCTGGCCGCCATGGATAAAATCCGGACGCGGTTTGGCAAAAATGCGCTTGCGCAAGGATGAAAAGGGAGTG
>JAGWYI010000218.1 GCA_018969455.1 Bacteroidota bacterium
AGCAGATGCGCAAGGGTGTGGTTGTCGGTGAGGTCGTTGATGGCCACAACTTCCACATCGTCACGTTTGACCAGGTTGCGGAAGGTAAGACGGCCGATCCGGCCAAAACCATTGATTGCAATTCGTTTTTTTGCCATGATAAAGGTTTGGATATAATTACAAATAAATGCCGCGAGGTTTTGCTGGTAATGGCAAGAGCGTTGCAAAGGTATAATTCATTGGCAAATCACCATAACCGCAGGGCTTTTTTCGCAATTATCAAAATGTTTAATGTGTCTCTGGCTTGGGTAAAACCGAACCGGTTAAAGTGAGTGCAACGGCTTGTTCAGGATCGAAGTTGGTTACAACTGTGATGATTTTGTAAAAAGGCCCTTCCTTGGATGCATCGTAGGTAGCATGTATACGGGTGGAATCGCCAGGCATTACAGACTCCTGGCTCCAGGTGACGGTGGTGCAGTGGCATCCGCTCTTTACGGAAGTCAAAACAAGCGGTTCTTTGCTCGTATTTTTAACAACATAGTCCCGGGTAACGGGAATTCCAAACGGAATTTCGCCCAAATCGAGGCGGCGAGGCTCCCAGGATACTTTGCCTGCATTCTTGGAAGGATCGGTGTTGCTCATAGACTGACAATTGGCCGTCACCGGGAAAAAAAACGCTAACAAGAGCGCGGGTAATGTAAAAAATAAAGTTCTCATAAAAAAACAGTTGTTTTTTAGTACATGCACGCTGTGCGACGAGGGCAAAAGTAAGGGCTTTTGAGATTGAATTTTAATGGGAGAATATAATTTTAAATTACAGAAAATTAAGAACTTAGGTTGTCTGGCAATTTGTGTTTAAAATACAAAATAAAATTTTGGGAGCATGTAGTTGTAAAAAATTTGAAAAAAGATTTGGTGGGATTAGCAGATGATTACATACCTTAGCCCCGCTGTAGCTGCACCACCACAAATTTAGCAAACTTTACAGCTACACCGCTCTTGCCAAATAAAATCCTGCTATTCTAACAAAAGACAATTTGCGCGGGATGTATCGCTTTTCGCGCCAATTCGAGGATAAAACGAATTCACCTTAGGTGAATGCACTTTTTCACTAACTTAATTCTGTTTCGTATGAAGTTTATTAACACTTACTTAAAATGCGGATTCCTGTTGGTCTGCATGGTGCTTGTTGCCAACATTGCGTCGGCGCAACGCACTGTAACAGGTAAAGTTACAGATGCTGAAACCAAAGAGCCTCTCATTGGCGCCTCTGTAACGGTTGTTGGAACTACCCGTGGCGCAGTTACCGACATCAACGGTAGCTATCGCGTGGAAGTACCCGCCGGATCTACCCAATTGCGTTTCGCCTACACAGGCTATCAGGAGCGCGAAGTAACCCTGGGTTCTTCCAATGAACTTAATCAGGAACTTACACCTGGCAACCAAATCAGCGAGGTGGTTGTAGTAGGTTATGGTTCTATCCGCAAAACCGACGCAACGGGCGCCGTAGCCTCTGTAACAGAAGCCAATTTCAATCAGGGTGTTATTTCATCTCCCGAGCAACTGATGCAAGGCCGTGCTGCCGGCGTACAAATCAGTACCGCAAGCGGCGAACCTGGTGGCGCAATCAACATCCGTATTCGGGGAACATCCTCTGTACGGAATGGCAACAACCCGCTCTTCGTTGTAGACGGAGTTCCACTCGCAGGCGATGATATCAGCGCTTCCGGTCAGGATGCCGGTTTCGGTAGCAGTGCTGCCCGAAACCCACTCAACTTCTTGAACCCCAACGACATCGCTAGCATTGACATTTTGAAAGATGCCTCTGCAACAGCCATCTACGGTTCTCGCGGCGCCAATGGCGTGGTATTGATCACAACCAAACGCGGTGGATCAGGCAAAGGCTCACTGAGCTACGACTACAGCCTGGGTTTGAGCAAAATCACCAAAAAATACGACTTGCTTAATGGTAAGGACTTCCTGGCCGCTTATGCAAAATTTAATGGTGAAGCAGCCGCACGCGCCCTCGACGGCGGCGCTCAAACCGATTGGCAGGATGCAATTTTCCGTTCCGCTGTTACGCACAACCACAACCTTTCTTATGGCGCTACCAACAATGGCGGCGATTATCGCTTCTCCTTGAGCTACCAGGATCAGGAAGGTATCATCCGTGAAAGCGGCATGCGCCGTTTGACTGCCCGCTTTACCGGCAGCAAAAAGTTCATGAACGACCGCCTTACCATGTCTACCAATGTAACCGTATCCTCTATCCATGACGATAACGCAGCGATCGGTAACAATGCGGGTTTTGAAGGCGACTTGTTGGGTACTGCCCTTAAATCCAACCCGACCAACCCCATCAAAATCAAACGTGTGGGCGGTAACGTAGCCGATTCGCTGTTCCAAGTGAGCAAAACAGAGGCCAACCCTGTGGCTATTCTGGAGTATTCTAAGGATTACACCAATACCATTCGTACCCTGGGCAACATGACCGCCGAGTACAAAATTATTGAAGGACTTACCTTCAAAACCGTACTTGGTTTCGACGCTTCTTCTTCCTCACGCCGTGCTGCTTACTCCCGCGACCTGTTTACCAATACCGTATTCGGAAAAGGTCGTTTGTACATGAATGATGTAGAAACACAAAATCGCTTGTGGGAAAACTACTTCACCTATACCAAATCGTTCGGACAAACCAACCTGACCGCTTTGTTGGGTTACTCTTATCAAAACTTTGGTTATACCTCCAAAGGTTTTGAAATGACCAATTTCCGTACCTCCAACCTGGATCAAATGATCAACAACATGGCATCTGCCAACCTGGCGAGTGGTAACAACAGCATTGTTGCCAGCAACTCTTCCCATGTTGTTGACGAACTGCAATCTTACTTCGGTCGGGTAAACCTCGGTTTCGCCGACAAGTTCCTCTTTACCGCTACATTGCGTGCCGACGGTTCTACCAAATTCGGTGGAAACAACAAATATGGTTACTTCCCTTCTTTCTCTTTCAAATATCGTCTGATCGAAGAAGGCTTTGTGCCTGAATTCTTCTCCGACCTGGGCTTGCGCTTGGGCTATGGCGTAACGGGCAACCAGTCTATCCCGCACAACCTGTATCAGCGTCGTCAACGTTACGGCGACTGGGACATCGACACTGGCGGCGCCATCAATGGCGGTGTATTGGGTGATGTAACCTCCGAAAACCCAAATTTGAAATGGGAACAAACTTCTCAGTTGAACATCGGCTTGGATTTCGGTATCATCAAAGGCCGTGTTTCCGGTTCGATCGATCTGTACAACAAAGACACCAAAGACCTGTTGATTTTGGTGCGTACAGCACAGCCTGCTTCAACCGATTTCTTCTACAACAACCTGGATGCAAACGTAATCAACCGCGGTGTTGAATTGAACTTGAACATTGCCGCTGTTGCGCAAAAGAACTTTTCATGGAATATTTTGTTCAACGCAGCCTACAACCACAACGAAGTGAAAAATTACAGCGGCTTGTTGAATACAGGTGAAATTAACGGACAAGGCCTTACAGGCGCATTCTGCCAGCGGATTGCCAACGGACAACCTTTGTATGCATTCTTCGTGCGTGAATTCGGCGGATTCGACAAAGACGGTATTACCAAGTACACAGGTAAAGGCGACGTACAGGTATTTACCGGCGCCAGCCCATTGCCAAAATGGAATGCCGGTTTTACCAACTCATTCCGCTACAAAAACCTGGATCTGAGCATTTTCTTCAATGGTCAGTTTGGCCAGTACGTGTACAACAACACCGCAAATGCCTACTTTACGGCTGGCGCCTTGGCCAATGGTCGTAACGTGTCAAAAGATGTGGCCGGAAATGGCGAGTCTAATTTGAATGCACCCGACGTATCTTCCCGGTTCCTTGAAAAAGCGTCTTTTGTACGCCTTCAAAACCTATCTCTTGGTTACCACGTGCCTGTGAAATCGAACAAGATTTCCAACCTGCGCTTCTTCGTTACAGCACAAAATCTGGCTGTATTTACCAATTACAGCGGCCAGGATCCGGAAGTTAACGTAAACAAAGCCATCGACGGCGTACCATCTTCTGGTATTGATTACAACGCCTACCCACGTGCGAAAAGCCTGCTCCTTGGCGCAAGCGTTTCTTTCTAAACCAAAAACTTTTTTAAACACATGAATCGCATCAATATTTCTCAAATCTTCAAGGTGAGCCTCCTGAGCCTGTTTATGGTTTCGGCTTGCACCGATCTGAAGGTAAACGAAACCGACTCAATCCTGCTCGACGCAGGTGACGGTACCTTCGTTCCTGGTAACCCGGGCGACCTGCTCAACGCTGCGTATAAAGACCTCAGCGCTTTTACCGACCAGGCAAACATCTATTCACTGTATGACCACGTGTCAGACGAAATGATCCCGCCCACCCGTGGTGTAGACTGGGGTGACAACGGTGTTTGGCGTACATTGCACCAGCATACCTGGGACCCAACCCACTCGTTTGTACTCGGTTCCTGGAACCAGCTGAACTCTCGTGCCTACAAATGCAACCAGATTTTGGCATCCAATCCAAGTACGCAACAAGCTGCCGAAGCAAAATTCCTGCGCGCATTCTACCGTTACCATATTATGGACCTTTTCGGACAAGTGCCTGACCGCGGTGTAAACGACGGTGTTAAAGTGCTTCCTAAAGTTTACAACCGTTCCGAAGCATTCGATCTCATTGTGAAAGATCTGGAAGAAGCCCTTCCAAATCTGCCTGTACTGGGCCCTTCCGCTACCAACGTAACCGCTTCCAAAGCCGCTGCCAACACTTTGCTGGCACGCTTGTACCTCAACAAGGCAGTTTACAAAGCCTCGGCTCCCAGCACCAACTATACCTTCGATGCAGCTGATATGAATAAAGTTATTCAGTTCTGCGATGCGGTTACAGCAGATGGCTATTCGCTCGAAAATGAATACTTTACCAACTTTAGCACCAACGCTACCAAGGAAATCATTTTTGCATCAGTTGACGGTTCGCCACAAAACCGTTGGTTTATGACGCTCCACTACGACCAGGATCCATCTGGCTGGAACGGTTTCGCTACTTTGGCCGATTTCTATTCCAAGTTTGAAGCCAATGACCAACGCCGGGGCAACTACCCAACACCGAACGGTTCTAAATTCTCTGGCATCGGTCGCGGTTTCCTCATCGGACAACAATACAAGGATGACGGCACCGCAATCACCAACAGCCGGAATAAGAAGCCGCTGGCATTCACACCCGATTGCCCATTGTCTGGCGCTTCTACCGAAAAAGGTATTCGCGTAATCAAGTACCACCCGTCTAACGCCGGAAAATACATTTTCTTCCGTTATGCAGATGTGTTCCTGATGAAAGCAGAGGCCACTTTCCGCGGCGGTTCCGCAAGCAAATCAGCACTTGATCAGGTAAACGAACTGCGCGCAATCCGTGGCGCCACGCCGCTCGCTTCACTCGATGCTGCCAAATTGCTCGACGAACGCGGTCGTGAATTGTACTGGGAAGGTGTACGCCGTATTGACCAGGTGCGTTTTGGTACCTTCAACACAACCTGGCAAGACAAAACGGTTACCGATATAAACCGTACCTTGTTCCCGATTCCACAACAAGCTTTGGACTCCAATCCAAATCTGCGCCAAAATCCAGGATATTAATCCGTAATTTTGTCTGTGAATATTTTTTGGATAGGTCGCCCGTATGCGGGCGACCTATCTTTTTAACCCAAAATCATTTTTATAAAAATCTGATTGTTTGATGCGCCGTTTCGCCCTCCTTATCCTGTATTTGGGGCTCGTCCAATGCCAGGTACAAAACCGCTCCGACCATGCCTTGTTTGAACTGATGAAACCAGAACAAACGGGGATTCAATTTTTTAATAAGGTTGAAAATTCCGCCGATTTTAACATCTTTTCCTATCGAAATTTTTACAACGGCGGGGGCGTAGCCATGGGCGATTTGAATAATGACGGGCTTCCTGAGGTATTTCTTACTTCCAATATGGACGATAATCAATTGTATTTGAATAAAGGAAATTTTAAATTTGATAATATTACCGCACAAGCTGGCGTCGCTGGAAAAAAATCCTGGAGCACGGGCGCCGTTATGGCCGATGTAAACGCCGATGGCTTGCTCGATATTTTTGTATGTAACGCGGGATATAGTCCCAATGAACTTCCTGAAAAAGAACTTTTTATAAATAAAGGCTGCAATCCATCCGGTGTCCCGGTTTTTGAAGAACAAGCTGCCTTGTACGGGCTCAATGAAACCGGATACACCACGCATGCCGCTTTTTTCGATTATGACGGCGACGGCGATCTCGATTGTTACATCCTGAACAACAGTTTTATGCCGGTTAATACCCTCAATTTCAGCAATAACCGGGAATTATACGCCGATGAATGGCCCGTACCCGAATTCTTGAAAGGCGGAGGCGACAAACTTTTCCGAAACGATGGCCCGCCCGATGGAAAGGGTAAAGGCGGTTTTGTCGACGTTACCCGAAAAGCCGGCATCTTTGGCAGCCTCATCGGATTTGGCCTTGGCGTAACTGTAGGAGATGTAAACGGCGATTACTGGCCCGATCTCTACATCTCAAATGATTTTTTCGAACGCGATTACCTGTACATCAACCAAAAAAATGGAACCTTCAAAGAATCCATCGAACAATGGATGGAACACCTCAGCCATGCATCCATGGGCGCCGATATGGCAGATGTAAACAATGATGGCTTCCCCGAAATTTTTACTACAGAAATGCTTCCTTCCGATGAAATACGACTGAAAACGACCACCTTGTTCGAAAATTACAACATTTACCAACTTAAACAAGAACGCGGATTTTATCATCAATATATGCAGAATTGCCTGCAACTCAACAATAAAGATCAAACTTTCTCCGAAATTGCCCATTACAGCGGCGTAGCCGCCTCCGACTGGAGCTGGGGCGCTTTGCTTTTCGATGCCGACAATGATGGCTGGCGCGATATTTACATCTGCAACGGCATTTATAAAGATGTGATCGATCAGGATTTCATTGATTTTTTCGCCGATGAGGTCGTCCAGAAAATGGCGCTGACAGGCAAAAAAGAGCAAATTAATGAA
>JAGWYI010000219.1 GCA_018969455.1 Bacteroidota bacterium
ACGTCACGCTATACGTAACCTTTCGCCTGAAGCCGGAACAACTCGGCATATTTACCGCCCTGCGCCAGCAATTCCTCGTGGCTGCCCAGTTCCAACAGTTGTCCGTTTTCCAAAAACAAAATCCGGTCGGCCATGCGTACCGTGGAAAAACGATGGGAAATGAGCACTGCTGCCCGCCCTTTCAGCAGGGCCGCGAAACGCAAAAACACTTCATGCTCGGCCCGGGCATCCAGCGACGCCGTGGGCTCATCGAGAATGATGAGTTGGGCGTCGCGCATGTAAGCGCGCGCCAGCGCGACTTTTTGCCACTGTCCGCCCGATAAATCTACGCCGCCCAGGAAGCGTTTTCCCAGCATTTGCTCGTATTGCTTGGGCAGACCGGAAATAACCCCGTCTGCCAGGCTTTTGTGCGCGGCATCTTCAATGCGCGCCGCATTTTCTTTTTCTTCAATGTTGCCTACCGCTATATTTTCCGATGCCTTGAACATAAAACGCACATAATCCTGAAAGATAATCCCAATCTGTCCGCGCAAGTCTTCCGGTTGGTATTCCTGCAAATCGATGCCATCCAGCAGGATACGGCCTTCGCTGGGCTGGTACAAATTGGCCAATAACTTGACCAGGGTTGTTTTCCCGGCGCCGTTTTCGCCCACCAGGGCCAGCTTTTCTCCCGAGTGGAGGGTAAAACTGAGGTTTCGGATGGCCCAGACCTCACTTTCGGGATATTTAAATCCGACATTTTCAAACACAATGCCCTGTTGCATGGGGCGCGGGAGGCGTTTTTTACCGGCCTGCTCTGCCGAAAGGGGTTTTATGGCAAAAAAGTCGAAGTAATCCTGCAGGTATAAAGCGGTTTCTCCAATCCGGGAAAAACGAATCACCATAACTTGCAGCAAGGATTGCATCTGGCGGAAGGCGCCTGCCAAAAAAGTAAGTGCGCCCAGGGTAATATGTCCGCGTACAGTTTGCCAGATTACAAATCCATAAGCGGCATAGTAGGAGGCTGTTCCGACCGCCCCGAACAAACTTCCCCATGCTGCCCGTTTGATGGCTAATTTTTGATTTGCCAGGTAATATTGATCAGAAATACGCTTGAAGCGTTCGGCGATAAAGCCCTCCAACCCGAAAATTTTAATTTCCTTGGCGGTTTCATTGCTTGCGCCAATGTAACGCAGATAGTCGAGCTCCCGGCGCTCGGGCGTCCAGGAGCGCGTAAGGGAATAGGATTCGTGGTTAAAGCGGGTCTCACCCACAAATGCCGGAATTACGGCAATGACCAAAATCAACAGCAGCCAGGGGTTGAAAGCCAGGAGGCCTCCAGAAAGAAACAAAACCGTAATAATATCCTGAGCCTGGCCCAGAACCATGCTCATGAGCGCAGTGCGACCAGCCGTTTGTGTACGGGCGCGCTCGAGTTTGTCGTAAAACGCGGCATCTTCAAACTGAAACAAATCCAGCGTTGCGGCATGCCGGATGATCTGCACCGAGGAATCGTTGCTCACCAGATCACCCAGCAGGCTGTCGGTCAGCGCGATTGCGCGGTTGAGCAGACTTGAAAGCACCGCAAGCACGAATTCAAGCAATACCCAGCCCCACAAGGCGGGCGAAAGTCCCAGGATGGCATGGTCGAGGGGCGGGTGCTGGATTTCGGCCACGGTAACATCAATGATTTCCTTGCCTACATACAACATCGTGAGTGGCAAGGCTGCCTGAAGCAGTCGAAATACCACATTCCAGAGGCTAAGCATGGGCGCAACCGCCCATATCATGCGGAAAAAACGCGGCACATTGCGCAGGGCCTCAAACTGGTCCCGCAATTTTTTAGAAGGTTTGTCGGCCATAGAATGTCAGAACAGCAGGGTAGGGGAAAGGTTTACCCGGGAATTTTAATTAAATATGATTTTTATCAGATACAAAATGCCCATTATGCCCAGCAAAACTGCTGCGAGCACCAAGAGATTTTCCCAAATGCTGCCCAGGTTGCGGGTTTCATCTGTTGGAGGCAATTCAGTGAGGAGGATGGATTTTGCCCGGTCTTTGTCGTCGGGTCGCACGTGCAGCCGTACATACACGAGCGACGACGGCAAAATGCTTTGGGAATTGGAATTGGCTAAAAAACAGGGGATTCCTTCCGCGCGGAGGCGTGCAGCGGCAAGTTCCGCTTCCATAGGCGAATAGTATTTGCCTATTACTTCGCTGTCGCCTTCTTCGGGGAAAAAATCGTGCTCATCGAAGTCAAAATCGTCCAGAATGTTTTGTTTGGCCATGTAATGCGCTCTTTACAGGGTTAAATAAGGCCTAAATGTAGGGTTTTATACCGGTAAATGGTAAACTGCATGCTGTTTGTCATTTACCGCCAGTCTGTTGTCTTTGGGCTAAATTCTCCGGTTTAATACGGTTTTTTTGTAATTATGCAGCAATATTTTTTGATTCATGCGCAAAAGGCGCCTTAACACCAACCAAATCTGTTTATGTTTAAAAATTACCTCGTGGCCACGATGCTTCTGGTATTATCCGGAACGCTGATGGCTCAAAAAGAAAAAAAATGGGATGTAAACAACCCGGAAGGCATTGTTTATCAAGATGTTAACTTCAATGTTTCTGAGGGCACCTGGCTGAACCTCGATGTCAGCCCTGACGGCAAAACCCTGGTTTTTGACCTTTTGGGGGATATTTACAGCCTGCCAATTGGCGGCGGAAACGCTACTTGTCTGCGCGCGGGCATTGCCTGGGAAGTACAACCCCGTTTTTCACCCGATGGAAAACAAATTCTGTTCACTTCAGATGCCGGCGGCGGCGACAATATCTGGGTGATGCAGGCCGATGGCAGCAAAGCCCGGCAAGTAACCAAAGAAAATTTCCGCTTGCTCAACAACCCGACCTGGATGCCCGACGGGCAATATTTCGTAGCCCGTAAACATTTTACCAGCACCCGTTCCTTAGGCGCCGGCGAAATGTGGATGTATCACCTGAGCGGCGGCGAAGGCGTGCAACTCACCAAACGCAAAAACGACCAACAGGATGTAAATGAACCGGTTGTGAGCAAAGACGGCCGTTATGTTTATTTCTCGGAAGATATGTACGGCGGCGGCTTTTTTCAATACAACAAGGATCCCCTCAAGCAAATTTTTGTAATTCGCCGATATGATTGCAAAGAGGGCAAAATAGATGAAATCACAGGCGGTTCGGGTGGCGCTTGCCGGCCGCAACTCAGCCCTGATGGCAAATGGCTGTCTTTTGTGCGCCGGGTAGATACCAAATCGGTGTTGTTTGTACAGGAATTAGCCACGGGGCTGGAATACCCTGTGTTCAATGGATTAGACAAAGATCAACAAGAAGCCTGGACAATTTTTGGCATTTATCCAAATTATGCATGGCTTCCTGGCACGGATAAAGGAAAATACAGCCTGGTCATTTGGGCGGGCGGTAAAATCAAAAAACTGGAATTTGATTTGAGCCAGCCCGACCAGATGAATAGTCAAAATGTGCGCGTTTCGGATATTCCATTTTCCTGCAACGTAAAGACCAAATTAGCCGAAACGCTCCGTTTTGAAAACAAGGTATTCGAGCCCGAATTCACGGCGCATGCCATCCGCCAGGCACGCACCGCGCCCGATGGCAAAACCCTGGTTTTCAACGCTGCCGGGCATTTGTACATCAAGCCTCTGCCCGATGGTCGCCCGGAACTTTTGGTGACCAGGCCGTATGGCGCCTGCCGCTTCATCAGCGGAAATGCCGTCAACCCGGAAATGCTGGAATTTGAACCGGCATTTTCGCCCGACGGAAAAGAGCTGGTTTTTGTGGCCTGGAACGATGAATTGGGCGGTTCTTTGTGGAAAATCAACCTGCAAAGCCGCAATTTGACCCAATTGCCGGTTTTGGGCGGCATTTTCCGCACGCCCGCGTACGCGCCCGACGGAAAATCCATCGTGTACCGCATGCAGGAAGGCGACGATGAAAGCGGCCCCAGCAGAACCGTCAAACACGGCATTTTCATGCTGGATTTGAGCAAAACTGCCCCAAATGGATTTTCCAGCCCCATGCTGCCGCTGTTTGAAGAAGGCGAAAATCCGCAATTTTCAGCCGATGGAAAGCGCATTTATGTAAACACAGGCGGTTATCTGTTTGGCGCGCTCGACAAAGCCTTCGTTTCCTATGACTTAAGCGGCAAAGACCGAAAGGTGTTGTTTAAAAGCAAATACGCCAACCAATGGGCGCCTTCACCCGATGGCAACTGGATGGCTTTCACAGAGTTACACAAGGCCTATGTGTGCGCCATGCCGGCTACGGGTCAAACCATCGACCTGAGTGCCGACATGCATTCGGTGCCAGCTTCCCAGGTTGCGCGCGATGCCGGCTACAACCTGCACTGGAGCAACGACAGCCAAAAATTGCTGTATACCCTTGGCGAAGAATACTTTAGCATCGATTTGAACAAGCGGTTTGCTTTCCTGCCCGGTGCGCCCGACAGCTTGCCTGCTTTGCCGGAAAACGGATTAAAAATTGGCCTCACTATGCGTGCCGACAAGCCGGAAGGCATTCTGGTTATGGAAAATGCGCGCATCATTACTTGCGAAGGCGACCTGGTAATTGAAAACGGTGTTTTGGAGGTAAAAGACAATGTAATCACCTTTGTGGGCAAAAAATCCGATTACAAAGCCCGTAAAGGCGATGGCGGAAAATATTTCGTGCTGGATTGCAAAGGCAAAACCATCATGCCCGGCATCGTGGATGTTCACAGCCACTCCGGCAACTTCCGCTACGGCCTCAATCCGCAAAAACAGTGGGAATATTACGCCAACCTGGCTTTCGGGGTTACCACCATGCACGACCCGTCGGTAAACTCGGAAGGTGCGTTTTCCAATGCAGAAATGTTGAAAGCAGGCCGGATGCTTGGTCCGCGTTTGTTTAGCACCGGTACCATATTGTATGGCGCGGAAGGCGACTTCAAAGCGCCGATCAACAACCTGGATGATGCGCGCAGCACGTTGCGTCGAACCAAGGCCTGGGGCGCTTTTTCGGTGAAAAGTTACAACCAGCCGCGCCGCGAGCAGCGCCAGCAAGTGATTGCCGCCGCCAAAGAATTGAAAATGGAAGTGGTGCCGGAAGGCGGCTCTTTCTTTTACCACAACCTGTCGCAGGTGATGGACGGTCATACCGGCATTGAGCACAACATTCCGGTGGCGCCCATGTACGAGGATGTGATGCAGTTTTGGAAACGCAGCCGCGCGCACAATACGCCTACACTGATTGTTTGCTACGGCGCCGTGAACGGCGAATATTATTGGTACCAGAAGTCGGAGGTTTGGAAAAACAAACGTTTGCAAACCTTTGTGCCCCAGCATATTCTGGATGAACGCAGCCGCCACCGCGCCATAATTCCCGAGGAAGAATACCAAAACGGGTACATGCTGGTGAGCCGCAGTTTGAAAAAAATGACCGACAACGGCATCAAGGTAAACCTCGGTTCCCACGGACAATTGCAGGGCATGGGCGCACACTGGGAACTGTGGATGCTGCAACAGGGTGGTATGAGCAATTTACAAGCCTTGCAATGTGCCACCATCAATGGCGCCATTTATTTGGGGCTCGACAAAGAAATAGGCTCGTTGAAAGCGGGCAAACTCGCCGACTTTGTGGTGATGGATAAAACCCGCTGGAAAACATCCAGAATACCGAGTCTATTCAATATGTCGCTGTGAATGGCCGCCTGTTTGATGCGTCAAACTTGAATGAAATTGGAAATTACGACCGGAAACGGGGTAAATTCTGGTTTGAATTGCCGGGAAGCAAAACCAATGGCGGTGTTGGCATGCAACACAGCTGCACGGATACGAAATGTGTGTGCGGACACTAGTAAGGTGAATATCGAACCGCAGAATGTCGAACACCGAATGTCGAAGTTTTTTAAATTTTGATATTCGGTGTTTTTTATTTTTTTGAATTGCCGGGCAGTAAAACCAATGGCGGTGTTGGCATGCAACACAGCTGCACGGATACCAAATGTGTGTGCGGACACTAGGGAGGAGAATATCGAACCGCAGAATGTCGAACTCCGAATGTCGAAGTTTTTTAAATTTTGACATTCGGTGTTTTTTATTTTTTTGAATTGCGGGCAGTAAAACCAATGGTGGTGTTGGTATGCAACACAGCTGCACGGATACGAAATGTGTGTGCGGACACTAGGGAGGAGAATATCGAACCGCAGAATGTCGAACACCGAATGTCGAAGTTTTTTAAATTTTGATATTCGGTGTTTTTTATTAAGCGGCATGCCTTGTCATGTAGAGATTCGATTAACAATAACTTAGGACAAAGTCATGTATTAAATTTGGCAGCAATAAGGCTAGCATTAAGTTTTGTAAAAATCTTACAAATGTTCAGTTTTGCGGTTTGTAACAGTCCATGGACAAGTGTGTTGGATTTCGAAGACTTGAATCTGGACGGGGCTTTTGTTGAATTTGAAGATTCCTGTTCGAAAGATGACCGAATGTACTTCTATGTAAATGGTGTATTTAAACAAGATAATTGGATAAAGTTATGTGACACGGACGATGACCCAAATGAAGTTTTTGAAGTAAAATGGCTTTTGGAAAGCAATGATCAATATTTAACAATTGAAGCAGAATTTGATGACATTAAGTATTATATTGTGCGCATATCTTCTCAACAGGCAATTCTAAATGTAGTTGACCCAGACAACGCACCCAATCAATACACACGAAGAATTGTCCTATCACGTTAAAATTATCCATGTCATGAAAATGCTTCTCAAGTTTTTGCTTTTATCGGGCGTTATTTCATCCTGCGTTAAAACAACCATGGTACATGGCAAATTTACAAATTATGCCACCGGGAAACCAATTGAAGGAATAAGGGTATTGCTTGCTGCAAATAGAAGTAACAATCATGGCGGAATAGATAACATTTCCGTAGATCAAGATACTACGGATAGTAATGGAGATTACAGTTTGGAGGTTGAAGGCAAAAACATCGAATATGTCTTGTTGCGCGCATTAAATATCCCCAAAGATTTTGTAGAC
>JAGWYI010000220.1 GCA_018969455.1 Bacteroidota bacterium
CAGGAATATCCACAAACTGGATAGAAGAAACCGAACCCGAGGCGCCGGAGACGGTAAAATTCAAGGTAAACAAGGTAGCTCCAGGCGGCAAGGTGGTGCCAGATAGCGAACTGGTGGTCCAGTTAAATGACAAAACACCCGAATTGGTAAATGAAACGCCAAAGTTGGAAGGCGCCAAATTTAATGCAGGATTAAATCCGTTTATATTCACGAATTTGATTACCGAAGTATCCCATTTCAGGGAAAACTGCAAGGATCCCATGGCATCAAAATTTAAGGCTGCAATGTTGATGCTTGCATTCTGGCCACATGAAACACCTACATTCTGGGCGTACAGCGTAAGCGTATCACTTGTAAGGGAGGGCTCAAGCGTAACTTTAAACGAGCAAGAGGAAGTATTGCCGCCTACATCGGTTACGGTGTAGGTTACGGTAGAAACACCAAAATTGAAAACAAAGCCGCTGGCGTCGGGGTCGGCAGGCATGTTGGCTGTGGTGGCGCCAGTAGATGCCCATCCTACGGTGCTAACCGCACAATTGTCTGATATATTGGAAGGCGCAATATTATTTACTGCAGAAGGGATGGAAACTGTCAGGCTTACGTTGGCCGGGCAGCTTAAGGTTGGCTTTATGGAATCGAGCGGCTTTATACCGCCCGGAATGGTTACATGTGGGATGTCATCACCCAAAGGATTGGTAACCTCCACTACAACAGGTGAATTTACCATCTGAATGGGCACAAAAGGCCCGCCCAAACGCTTGTAAACCAAATAAAACAGCACCGTTTCGTCGGGCACACTGCCCCCGCCCACTTTCGTCCAGTTAAAGGTAATCTTTGCCGGATTTTGATGAATGAATGTGCTAATGTCAAAACCAAAATTGACGCCCGCCCCTTGTAACAATGTGTTCAGGGTTGTGGTCGACAAAAACTTGATGTGCGCGGTGTCCCACGATACCGTAAATTGAAAGGAACCCACCGCCTGGAAATTTTTAACCTTGATCGGCACCTTTACCGTGTCGGTATAGGCACAACTTACCGATACCGTATCAATTTTAAAAACAACCGCTTGACCAGACAGCACATTGGGAAGCGCTGTCGTTGCGAACAGGATTAGGATTAATAAAATATTTTTCATGGTTTTCAATATCAAAAACAATTAGCGAAATGGAGGAGGGGGTGAATTTTCCGGTTCGGGGCAGAAAGGGTCAACGAACAAACATTGACCTGTTTCTGCCCCGAATTCCCGGAAAAATGCCTATTTATCAATCGATCAAAATCATCTTTTTGCGGTCGCTGAAGGTCGATGTCTCAAGTTCGTACCAATATACACCCGCTTGTCCAAGTTCGTCTTTTCTGAAATTCACCACATTATAGCCTTTTTCAAAATTACCTACCACCATTTTTACCAATGCACCCGACATGCTGTAAACCCGAAGTACGGCACGGCCTGATTCCGGCAATCGGAACCCGATGCTGGTTTCATCCGAGAATGGGTTGGGCTGATTCTGATACAAGGCAAATGGCGATTGCGCTTCTACCCCATCCTGCTTGGCAAATCCCAATTCCACCTTCATCACCTGACCATCTGGCTCGTAGGCCTCTGCCCGAATCATTTCAGAACTGGAGCGCAACACTTCAGAAAGCGCACTGGCTGCACGCAGGCTGCGGAAATGAAGGGTAAAGAGGACGGCATCATCGTTAAGACTAACCGGATCTTTACTTACCCAAAGGGTGGATAACAGGCCTTCCGACAAGCGCGCAAAACCAAAGTTCTCTTCCGTCATATTGGGCAAGGCGCCCATTTCGACCGATTCGAGGGCCAATACTGCCGGATCAAAGCCCAGGGTAAATTGATACGCATATCGGTTGCGGAAATCGCTGGCTCGGAATGGAACCGCTACCATCTGACCTGCTGCAATGGCCTCGTCGCGAACGCGAATGTTAAAGGTTCCATCTGTACGGCTTTCTGTCTGGTCGTTGGTAAGCGAAGGCGTAATGTTTCCGTTTACGTCGCCCATCCGTACAGCCACAAAATCAACGGTTGCATTTGCAGTTGCCGTGAAACTCGCCGTTTGTGGATACGGCGCCGACAAGGGCAGCGGAGTCGGGAACACATACGATTTCGGAATAAACTTCCAGTCGGGTGCACCCAATGGATGCTGATCGGTTCCCAAAGCCACCCGTTGAATACGCAGGTAATCATTCAAGGTGATGTTGTTGTCACCGTTGATGTCGGCCGCTACCCATTGATAGGGAGAGGTTAGCAAACTGCCAAAAACGTGATTTGAAATAAAGAGCAGATCGGCAGCAGTAACACCGTCATTGCCAGACGTAACCTTGGTTGGTGTCAGGATGGTGTTGTTGCCTACCGGTACCGAGAAACTGAATGTTCCTGCTGCAGGAGTAACCGCACTGGAAGTGGTGCCGCCTGTAAGCGCAACGTTTACGCCAGGGACCGGTTTCACGGGCGCGCGCCAGGTTTCAATTTTACCAACAATATCGACATTGTTCATCATACAATTGATGGTAATGCTTCCATTGTTCACATCAATGTCATTGACATCGAGTACCACATCCTGTCCATTGTTGAAAATGTTAAACTCAAACGGAATCGGTGTGGAGGAGAAATTCAGGGAACTGGTTGAACCAACAGTTGCTGTACCCAGTTTGATTTTAACCACAAACAGTACGGTACCAGATTGGAGGTTGAGCGGGTTGCCCGCATTGGCCCAGAAAACACCCAGCAAATTGCCATTCAACACATTGGCAATCAAACCTGTAAGCGCCGGATTAACATTGCTCACCCCGAGGAATGTTCCCACATTGTTGTTGGTCAAACTCATGGTGAATGAAAATCCGGTAGAATTACTCAGGTTGTCAATGGTAATCGGAATGCTTACTTCGGCTCCCTGACATCCGGATGCGGTTCCGGCACTGATAACCAAACTTGGCCCGGCCTCTATGGTAACGCTTGCTTTGTTTACACACCCGGTATTGGTATCCGTTACCGTTACGGTATAGGTTCCAGGCGTCAATCCAGAGATGGCTGGGGTGCTTGCCGTGGTATTCCACAAGTAAGTGAATGGCCCTGTGCCGCCGCTTACTCCTGCGACTGCAACGCCGTTGTTGGCTCCAAAAGCCGTTTCATCGGTGTGGGATGTAGTAAGGGTAAATCCGCTGTTTACACCCAAGGTTACCTCAACATCCACGGTACAGGAATTTATGTTGCCATGAATGTCTTTTACAAACAATTTGATGCTGTTGAGGCCCAATTCGCCACAATCGAAATGATCTTTTGATAACCACAAGGAATCAATTCCGCAGTTATCGGTACTACCAAGGTCAATGTCGTCGGGTTGAATGTTGGCTTCTCCATTGGTACCAAGTGAAATGACCACATTGTCGTTACAAATAGCCGTCGGAACACTGTTGTCGATAACTTTGATGTACACGGAGTCTACCCCTACATTTCCACAGGCATCAATGGCCGAGAAATTTACAAGATAATTTCCTACCGTGTAGTTGCCACTGATGTCGGTTGAGTGATTTCCATAAGGCGCATCGTTGGTAACCAAAATATCTGCATCGTTCTGACAGTCAGACAAATATTGGGCTACATTGAAACTCAATGGTACGGTGCAAGTGGTGTTGTTCGGGAAATTAGCCGATTTTACAACCAGGGTGTCGGGCATTCCGAGGAACACGGGTTCGGCATTGTCTTCTACTTTAAGGATCTGCGTATGCGTTGCGGTATTGCCGCATTTATCGGTTGCAGTCCAGGTACGCGTAACTTTATATTGATATTTGCCACAATCTCCCACTGAATCAGATTTTACCTCCTTGAATACGATTTTGATCGAATCGGATGGCGTACAGTTGTCGGTGGCTTTTAAAGTAGGCGCATTTACCAGCGGGTCACTGCAAGTAATGGTGTCGCTTTGAGGCAAACTGCTAAACACAGGCTTCACATTGTCTTGAACGTTTATGGTTTGACTGCAGGTTGCCGTGTTTCCAGAAAGGTCGGTTGCCTTGAATGTACGTACAAAAGAATTGCAAGAATAGCCATTGCTCACCGGTACATCCACATGGCTGATGCTGTTGGCTGTAATCGGGCAGTTGTCGGTTGCTGTCGCATTACCTAAAATTCCGGTTGAAAACGCCGTATTTGGCGTAGTGCTGCAATTGACGGTCACATTGGCCGGACAAGTAATGCCTGGCTTCACGTTATCCTGAATCACTACATATGTTTCACAGAATGAAAAGTTCCCTACAGCATCTTTTACCCACAGCACAATTGGGTATTTGGTATCGCCATCGGCATCCATGCAATCGAAAATCAATTGGTTTCCAGGTACGCCGAGTGTATCTCCATTGGCTTGCTTTAATTCCTGAACTTGCAGTTGAACCGGTACGCTGGTACAATTGTCGTAACTGTTGTTGTTGATCAGCGCAGGTGTTACCGCTGCCTGGCCATTCGGATTGAGGGCCACTGAGATACCATTGATACAGGAAGCTACCGGTGGTGTAATGTCATTTACCTTGATGGTAACCGACATGGTGGCACTGTTGCCGCTTGGATCGGTTGCGGTGAATGTAACTACATGGGTACCTACTTGTAAAATTTCCGTTGTATCGGTCAAACTAAAGTAAGCAGGAGTGCTGCTGATGACCAATTCACCATCTGGTGCGCAATCTGCTACATATTGTCCCAGTTTAAATTTGACTGTTTGAGCACAATCAGGGTCGGCTACATCAGTATTGAAAATCAAACTGGCGGCAGAAGGCTGGGTAAACACCGGAGATTTGGTGTCTTTCACGGTTATGGTACGCGTTACGGAAGACGTATTGCCATAAGTATCCGTTGCGGTCCAGGTGCGGGTAATCACGTAATTGTATTTTCCGACACCAGACGATGCCTGATTTGTACTTTCACTGAAGGTTACCGTTGCACTGCAGTTATCCGTTACGGCAGGCAGGGCTGGCTGGGATGGAATTGGATCCACACAGGCCTCTAAGGTCACATTAGCCGGAAGGTTTCCTGTAATTACAGGGGCGTTGTTGTCTATCACTTTTATGGCAGCGGTACAAGTGGCGGTATTTCCAGCATTGTCTGTTGCCGTAAGGGTCACTGTTGTTTTGTTCAAATCGGCACAGGTGTAAAGGCTCTGACTGAGTGTGAGGGTTACCTTTTTAGGTGTTGGCTGTGCACTACAGTTATCGGGATCGTGACTGCCGTTGATCGTAAAGTTCCCATTATCGGCATCAATCATCTGCGGCGTCAGGGTCACATTAAATGGCGCCAGGGTGATGTTTGTTACCGTGTTTTTGCATTTAGCTACTGGAGGAAGTACATCGGGGCAAATGGTCACTTTCTGTAATTGCGTAGAAACATTGCCGTTGCCATCATTGTACGACCAGGTCACGAAATAAGTCTGACAAGTTGATCCGATCAGCGTTACCCGGTAGCTGGTAATAATGTTACCATTTACGGTTTCAGGCGTGGCATTTACGCCGCCCGGCGTACCGTATATCAATGCACCATTGGTACAGTTGGGTTGTGCGGTTGGCGCTTGCAAAATAATGAACCCGCAATTTGAACTCACATCCGCCAGCGTATTCTGGCTTGGAATTGGCGCTGTGTTGTCATCGAGCGTTACCGTTATGTTGCGGGGCGCCGAGAAGTTGGTACCGTCATATGCGGTTATGGTGACAACAAACTGTGAGCCATCGGCTGGGTTCGGGCCTGGTGTGATGTAGGTGTTAACGGCTGCCAGCGTTGTTCCGGCAGGAGGTACCTGGGTAAAGGTGATAGCAGACGGGCAGTTGTCAATCGCGCTTACCAGGCCCGTGTAATCCGGAATGGTTTGCGTTGGACAAATAGAGGTCAGCAAAGCCGTTTGGGTACCGATCAAAACAGGCGCCTGAATATCTTTTATTTTAACGGTAAATGAACAGGTCGTTTTGTTCGCAGCATTATCCGTTACGGTGTAGAAGAACACCGTTGTGCCTACAGGCAAGGTTACAGAAACCGGGATAAATTGCGTGTTCGTATTGGTTGGATCCCAGGGGAAGTTGGCATTGATGGTTTGGTTGCCATTGGACACAATGCTTTCCGGTTCAAACACAAAATTGTTACATTCATCAATATTGCCTACATAAGGACGAATCCATTGGAAAGTGTAACCGCAAACACCTGGCGCATTGTCAAACTGGAATTGATGGCCGCAGTAAGACAAATTGCTTGGATTTGGGCTTGGCAGCAGGTAATTGACAAAATCCGGTGCCTCATCATCTACCACCGTCACCGTCATGGATTTGGTCTGGATATTGCCGCAGGCATCTGTTGTTGTAAACAGGATGGTATTGATTCCCGTTGCAAAACCTGTTGTACAAACAGCTGTTGCGCCCGTGCCATTTTCATTGGGTGCGCCATCCGCAAATGTGATGCTCCACATGGTATTCGAAGCCAAAACATTGGTTGCGGTGCAGTTGTCAGACAAAGTTGCCGTATAACTGCCGTTCGGGAAGCAGGTATTTACGGTAGAAAGATTGATGGTTACATTGGCCGGCAAGGTAATGGTTGGCTTGGTCAAATCCAGCACATTGATGGTCTGCTGTGCCTGAACCGTATGTCCGCTTCCGTCCGTTGCAGTCCAGGTACGCAAAATGGAATAGTTGCTGGGGCAGTTGCCGTTGGTAACCGTAAAGGTTTCATTGACATTGGTTACACTACAGTTGTCGGCGAAAGTAGCATCAGCCAGGGTATTCAAATAAGCACCGATGCTTGGCGTGATTTGTTCGCAAGACAATATTAAGTTGCCTGGCGCTGAAACCACCACAGGCGAGGTGTTGTCAATGATGGTTACGATGGCCGTACAATTGTTGCTGGTATTGCCCTGGGCATCTGTTGCCTGGAAATACACGGTGTTGGCGCCCAGCGGGCTGCAATCGAAGGTGATGGAATTGCCAAATACACCGTTGGAAGTTTCACTGATTTTGAACGGA
>JAGWYI010000221.1 GCA_018969455.1 Bacteroidota bacterium
GATAGTCCAACTCGCGCGTATTTTGTATTTCAATGATAATATGTTCACCTTTTGAGTTTTCAGCATATAAATCCACGCGGTTGAACTTATCATCTTCCTGATCTTGGTTGCTCTCACTTTCCAACAATCCTTCAATTTTGATATCCTCTTTGAGCAATTCAGAAAGAAAACCCTCGAGAATACCGAAGTTCTTTTTGTCACGCAGCATTTTCTTTGCTGCCCAATCGAATCGAATGTGCTTATTGGCCATATCACTTACTTTGAAACAAAGATAGTGGGTTCGCCGGACAAGATCAAACAATTTATTTGTGATTTACACCTGTGTTTTTTCCCCGGCATTCAAAAACTCCACCTTCCCTTCCAACAAACCCTTGTTTTTCAACTGTTTGCGAAGATCTTGTTCCGTTTCTTTAAAATGACTCCAACCCCGGTAATGAATAGGTAGCACTTTATTGGGGTTTAAAACCTCGACTGCTTTCTCGAGGTCTTTGCCATCCATGGTGTACCGTCCCAAGCCCGACAAATACCGGAATTGCGCAGCACCCAGGTGAAAAATCCCGATGTCGATTTTGGGAAAGCGTTGGGCAATTTCCGGAATGCCTTTAAAGTAAACGGTATCGCCCGAGATGTAAAACACACCGTTGGTTTGTCCGGGGAATTCGAGCACAAATCCGATAACCGGGCCGGAAAAGAATTCGGGCAGCCACCAGGGACGGTGCTGGCAGGGTGTGGCCGTGATTTTCAAACCCGGAACTTTATCGTTTTCAACCACATACGTATCCCAAACACGCAGACCGGTAGTCCCCCGAACGGCTTTTGCCGCAGCCTTGGTGGACAAAATCAAAGGGGCTGATTTGGCCAATTCCTTTCCGGCCCGGTCGAAATTATCCCCGTGTTGATGGTGGCTCAACAAAATCAGGTCGATGTGCCCCAATGCTGCAACGGATAGCGCCGGATCGGCTGTTTTTTTGGAAACGGCTCCGAATCCATGATGGTACCAGTGGCCAGCCTTGTCGAGGGTGGGATCGGTCAATATTTTGAATCCATTGATTTCCAGTAAGATGCAGGCCGTGTCGATGTGGGTGATGTATAATTCCATGTAAATTAAATTTAGCAGGAAAAGGAGCGCAAACAGTTTGTTTGGTGGCGCTCAAAATTATACTTTTAGGGCCGTTATATCAGAAAACATTCGTTTTTTATAAAACAACTTACAAGCCTTGTACCTCCATCTAAAATCATGTAATTTTAAATCTAAAATCCCTATTTTAAATCCCTCCCCCCTTTCGCACTATCGATTTACGCCCTACCTTTACCCCTACTAGAAGCATTTTTAGCGATCTTGATTTTATTTAATTCTAATCCATTTAAAAAGGTTTCGGCCTTTCCTTAACAACCCTTACTACGAAATTTTTAACCACAAAAATTTCTAGTATGCACCATTTTATTTTATTCCTGGTTTTAATCCTGAATACCTTTCCCTTATCTGGACAGTGTTGGAAACAAATTTCGGGCGGTTCCCTGCATTCTTTGGCAGCCACACCCAATAACCGTTTATGGGCCTGGGGCGACAATGCCTTTGGACAATTGGGTAAAAACTACAATTTTCAGGCTTTTTCCCCTGTTTTAATTGACATTGGGCCCGATTGGGGTAGTATAGATGCCAACTACGGCAACTCCGCATCCATCAAAACCGATGGTTACTTATACATCTGGGGTTCCAACAACAAGGGACAATTGGGAATTGGGCCCAATGCGCCGAATCTGGTAAAAGTTCCTACCCTGGTTAATTTGGCTAAATGGACGCAGGTTTCCATTGGAAACGAACATGTATTGGGGATCCAAACCGATGGAAGCCTTTGGGCCTGGGGCAATAATGCGTCGGGCGAATTGGGCGATGGCACGCAAGTTTCTTCAGACCACCCCGTTCAAATTGGGAGTGACAAAGACTGGATAGCCATTTCTGCGGGCAATCACTTCTGTTTTGCCATTAAAAAGGACAGTTCTTTGTGGGCCTGGGGTGACAACCAATTCGGACAATTGGGTGATTCCACGATGCAGAAGAAAATTGTGCCCGTACCCATCCGAAAAGATAAAAAATGGAAACAGGTGGATGCCGGATTTAGGCATACGTTGGCGATAGACGCATCCGGTAAATTATGGAACTGGGGACAAGGCGCAATTGGGTCGAATCTGCCGGGGACGTTCCCTAAATCCACGCCAATTTTGGTCGATTCCATTAAATTGTGGCAGAAGGTTTGCGCCGGAAACAACTTTTCATTGGCACTCAATAATGCGCATACCCTGTGGGCCTGGGGTTCCAACACTTCGGGGCAAGTCGGAAACGGTGGATTTGGGGGGGATATACCAACCCTAAGTCAAATCGGGCAAGATAGCATTTGGCAAGATATTGCCACCGGGAGCAATCACTGCCTGGCGATTGATCAATCGGGCGAACTTTGGGCTTGGGGTTTTAACGTGCAAGGACAACTTGGACAAGGCAACACCCTGAATTTGTACGCACCCACTAAAGTAAGCTGTCCGTACACAGATGTGCAGGTTTTATCTGCCAAAGCGCCAGCGGCGCAATTATTCCCATTGCCGACAAAGGATGTGCTGTATTTGCAATTATTTGACAATCAAACCCATACAATCAAATACCGCATACTGAACCCACAGGGAGCAGAGGTTATCGCTTTTCAGGTTTTGATGGAGGATGCTTCTATTGATGTTACTGCACTGGTGCCGGGTGTGTATTTTTTGCAATTGCAATTGGATGGTCAAAACGTTGTGCAGAGGTTTGTAAAAATATAAAATAACCCCTAATACAGTGCGAACCAGTGGTTTCATTTTGAAAATCCCCGGTGTGCGCAGTATCTTTTGCCTTAAATTTTATTCAACTAAAAAACACATGACCAAATCTTTCTCGCTCAGCATAGAATTGCCCGCTTCTCCCGAAGTCATTTACAACGCCTGGCTCGATTCGGAGCAACACAGCGACATGACCGGCAGCCCCGCTGAAATAAGCGACCAATTGCAAGAATCATTTACGGCCTGGGATGGCTATATTTTTGGAACAAACCTGGAATTGACGCCCTTCCGAAAGATCATTCAATCCTGGCGTACCACCGAATTCGAGGACGATGAACCTGATTCTCTCCTCGAAATCACGCTGGAGCCTCTCGGCGAAAATACCATGCTGCACCTGCACCATTCCAATTTGCCGGCACACGGCGATGCCTATATCCAGGGTTGGCATGAATTCTATTTTGATCCGATGTTGACGTATTTTGCTCAATTGGAACCCTAGTTCGAATGTTTATATACCAGGAGTCGCCGGATTTTGTGGATAAATCAGGATGGATTTCGCTGATTTATAATGATTTATAAAGTTCGTTATGCACAAAATCTGGCGGCGTAAAGTATATATGAAAGGCTTCCTTACATTTGTGCGCATTCAATCACACCATTTCAACACCATGAAACTTACCACTACCTTCTTCGCTTTAATTATTACCATCTCCCTCCACGCACAATGCTGGGAAAGCGCCGCTGGCGGATCCTATCACACCATTGCCATTACCACCGAAGGCTCCCTTTGGACATGGGGCGACAATGGCTCTGGACAATTGGGCATTGGCTCCTTTGACCCCGCGCTCAAACCCACTTTAATTGATTCTTCTGCCGATTGGAGTCAGGTGGTAGCAAGTGGATTCACTTCCATGGCACTGAAAAAAGACGGAACCATCTGGGCCTGGGGCGACAATGGCTCAGGCCAACTGGGCATCGGATCCAGTGCCTTGTACAGCCAGGCGCCTGTTCAGGCAGGAACAGCCAGTAACTGGAAATTCATTTCCCTTGGCGCACACGCCCTTGCCCTCAAATCGGATAGCACCCTTTGGTCTTGGGGGAACAACTTTTATGGCGGATTGGGCATTGGCTCAAATACCGATAAGTATGCACCCGTTCAAATTGGAACCGCCCACGATTGGGTAGCCATTGCAGCAGGTGGTTTTCATAGTTTGGCACTGAAAAGCGATGGAACCCTCTGGGCTTGGGGCTATAATGAATATGGCCAATTAGGCGATGCCACCAATGTCGACAAAAAAACACCCATCCAGGTTGGAACTGATAATAAATGGAGAAAAATTGCGGCTGGCTATAATTTTAGCCTGGCCATCAAATCAGATGGAACCATGTGGGCCTGGGGCTCTAATTCATACGGGCAATTGGGAGATGGTACTAACACCGATCGAAATACTCCCAAAAAAATTGGTACAGTTACGAGCTGGAACAACATGGATGCAGGCGGAGGGTTTGCCCTCGCAATTAAAAATGACGGCACTTTATGGGCTTGGGGACATAACCTGGACGGACAATTGGGCACTGGGAATACCAATGATCAATACATCCCAATCAAAATAGGCGCTGCAAATAATTGGCAATCCGCTTTCGGCGCCAGTAACCACTCCATGGCCATTCAAACAGATGGCTCATTGTGGACATGGGGATACGGCAAATACGGTCAATTGGGCGATGGCACCCTCCTTTCACATGCCGCGCCTGCCAAACTCAGCTGCCCAACCACCAGCATCCGACCTGTTTTGTTGGCCGACCATCTGTTAAAACTGTTTCCCAATGCAGCGCACGACTACCTGCAAGTGCAATGGACTGGCAACGTTACCCAGGATTTTAAATTTGAAATCAGAAATGTATTCGGTGCAGTGGTTTGTCCGCTTCAACCGCTTAACGGAAATGAACGCGTGGATGTAAGCGCCCTTCCATCAGGGCTGTACTACTGCACGGTAAAAACTTCGGCAGGTCAACTCAGCAAACCTTTTGTGAAAGCATAAACAGCCAATTTGTCACGGGTGCTGTTTCCTGAACCACCCGTGACAATATTTTTTGCCCTGAAACATACCTTTACGCCAAATGAATTAAAACATGGCGCGTAATTCTTCTTCCGACATTCAAAATCGCAGTTTTCCGGTTACCGGCATGAGCTGTGCGGCATGCGCCTTGAATGTGGAAGACATTGCCCGCCAACAAACTGGCGTAAAAAGCGCTTCCGTCAATTTCGCCACCCATACCCTTACAATCGAATTTCAAGACAAACAACTGTCGATCAGCAACTTACAAAATGCCGTCACCCAAGGCGGATACGGGCTCATTGTGGAAGAAACACCGGAAGACGCCCGGAAATTGCAGGAAACCTATGAACTAACCCACATTGCCCGACTAAAATCCGATATTATCCGGGCGGCCTTGTTATCGGTTCCCGTGGTGTATTTGGGCATGTTTGGCATGAACCTGCCTTTTGCCAACTGGATCATGCTGGCTTTGAGCATTCCGGTTGTTTTTGTATTCGGCGCCCGCTTTTTTACCGGTGCGTGGAAACAAACCCGGCATGGAAAGGCCAATATGGATACCCTTGTAGCCCTTAGCACAGGCATTGCATTCATTTTCAGCGCATTCAACACCGTTTATCCCGGCTTTTTCCTGCAACGCAGCCTGGCGCCGCATACCTATTTCGAATCGGCCTGTGTGGTGGTGGTGTTTGTTTTAATGGGCAAATGGCTCGAGGCCCGGGCCATGCACCGAACCGCCGCTGCCCTTGAAAAAATGATGCAATTGCAACCCAAAACGGTCTGGATCGTACGCGATGGCCGCGAATTGGAAGTTCCTGTGGCCGAAGTGCAAGCGGGCGACCTCGTGCGCGTGCACCCCGGCGAGCGCATACCCGTAGACGGGCAAGTATCTGTCGGACAATCATTTGTAGATGAAAGCATGCTCAGCGGCGAGGCCATTCCGGTGGAAAAAACGCCCGGCGACCCGGTGTTTGGTGGAACATTAAATCAAAAAGGCAGTTTCGATTTCCGGGCAGAAAAGGTGGGAAAAGCCACAGTGCTCGCACAAATCATTGATTTCGTGCAACAAGCACAAGGCAGCAAAGCACCGGTACAAAAACAGGTGGATAAAATAGCGGGTATTTTCGTGCCCGTGGTGTTGGTGATCGCAATCATCACATTTGGGGTGTGGAGTTTTTTCAGCATTCCCTTAGCCTTGCTCAACAGCATGACAGTGCTTGTGATCGCCTGCCCCTGTGCGCTCGGGCTCGCAACCCCGACAGCCATCATCGTAGGCATGGGCAAGGGCGCCGAAAAAGGCATCCTCATCCGCGACGCTGCCGCCCTCGAAAGGGCAAGTCAAATGGAGGCCCTGGTTTTCGACAAAACCGGCACCCTCACGGAAGGCGCCCCAAAAGTAGTTGAATTTCAATGGCTTACATCCAGCGATACCGCAGCAGCCGTATTGTTGGCCATTGAATCCCGCTCGGAGCATCCCCTTGCTGCCGCCTTGTGCCAATATCTTCAAAATGAATCAATTGTACCGGTCGAAATTGAGCAATTCAACAGCCTGAGCGGCAAAGGCGTAGAAGGGTATTTTGCCGAAAAAAAATACCGCGCTGGCAGCATCGATTGGCTCTCGGATGCCACATTTGCCCCTGAATACCAAATTACCCTGAAATCCTGGCAGGAAAAAGGATACAGCACCATCGGGTTCTGCCATGAAAATCAAATGCTTGCCCTAATCGCCATCACCGATCCCATCAAAACACATACCCCGGAAGCACTGGAAAAACTGCAACGCAGCGGCCTGGAATTGCATATCCTCAGCGGCGACCACCCTTTGACAGTGGCTGCTGTAGCCCGACAACTGGGTTTAACCTGTTTTGCTGCCGCACAATTGCCTTCAGATAAAGCGCAGTATATCAAGAATTTACAAGCCTCCGGTAAAAAAACAGGCATGGCGGGCGACGGCATCAATGACGCCCAGGCACTGGCACAATCCGACCTGAGCATCGCGATGGGCAAAGGCTCCGACATTGCGCTCGAAGTTGCCGATGTAACCCTTGTTTCGGGAGATTTACGCCAGGTAGAGCGCTTGATTCGATTATCGCAATGGACGGTGGGCACCATTCGTCAGAACCTGTTTTGG
>JAGWYI010000222.1 GCA_018969455.1 Bacteroidota bacterium
CGTTGGCAGTCGTTGGCATCGAAGGTTGTAACGGTGTATTGACCGGCTTTCAGGCCCATAAACGCATTTGAGTTTTGGAAATGCGTTTGATCGAGGGTATATCGGTATGGCGGTACCCCACCTTCTGCTTCCACATAAATGCTGCCGTTGTTGTTGCCAAAACAGGTCAGGTCATTCACTTTGAACGAAAATTTCAAGGGTAAAGGCTCGGTGAGTGTAACGCTCGCTGTGTTGGTACACTGGTTGGCGTCGTTAATTGTCACAGTATAAGTTCCGGCGCCCAGGTTCTGGACTTGAGCTCCAGTTAAACCGTTCGACCACAGGTAAGTAAAGGGTGCTTGGCCTCCGCTTGGCGTTGCCAATGCAATGCCATCAACTTCGCCTTTGCAGCTCACACCAAATCCGTTAAAGTTGGAGGAAACTGTTGCCGTAAGTGCTGGAGGAAAAACCTGGTTGATGGTAGTTGTGCTTGTGGCGCTGAATCCGTTGGGGGAAGTGACCTCAATGGTATAATTGCCTGGATCGAGGTTGTTGACAACAAAAGGCACGTTAAGGGCAGAAATTACACCTGCATTTACTTGAATGCCATTCAACAAAAGTTTAAAACTGAAAGGCGCTTCACCCAGAGTTGCCTTCAGGGTGATGTTTCCTTTTGTAGCGCCGCAAGGAATGGTTGAACCTGTGACAAGAATATTTACCCCGCAGGCATTTGGAGGGAGTAAACTTGTTACCGAAGTAATGGTACTGTCGCATCCATAAATGTTGGGTACAACCTTAACAACAGACCCGACTTGTGCAGGATCGCAGGTTGTATATTGGAGTAAGGTCGCACTGCTTGGAAGCAAGCTTACGGTGGTAGTAACCGTACTATCGCAACCATATTGATTGGGGTAAACCGCTACAAAAACGCCCGCTTTGGTGGGGTCGCAGGTTGTTTGTGCCACGGCCTTGGTACTTTCTGGCAATAGACTAACTGTGGTGATTACCACACTGTCACAACCGCCCGCTGTTAGCAGGGTTTTGGGGAAAACGCCTACCGCAGCCGGGTCGCAGGAAGCTGCACTCAGGTAGGTTGTATCCAGGTGAAAGAAACTGATGGTCGTGATTACGGTACTGTCACAACCAAATTGATTGGTCAGGTGCTTGGTAAAGATCCCAACTTTATTTGGATTGCAGCTGGAGCCAGTCAGGTTGGTGACATTGCTAGGAAGCAGGTTGACTTTGGTAATAATCACACTGTCACATCCGCCGCTGGTAAGGAGCGTTTTTGAAAAAACGCCAGCCTGTGCCGGATCGCAAGTGGTAGTGGTTAAATGGGTTGTATCGAGGTGGAAAAAGGAGATGGTTGTAATAACCGTGCTGTCGCAGCCGTATTGATTGACGAGATGTTTGGTGAAAACGCCGACATTATTCGGATTGCAACTTTTCCCTGTCAGATTGGTCAGGCTGCTTGGCAGCAGTTTTACTGTTGTAACTACAATACTGTCGCAACCGCCAGCGGTGGTGATGTGTTTGGTGAATACGCCAGTTGCAGCTGGGTCGCAGGAACTAGCAGTCAGGAAGGTGGTATCCAGGGGAGCAAAGTTTACCGTTTTGATTATGGTACTGTCACATCCGAATATGTTGGTCAAAACCGTTTTAAATACCCCAACCTGAGCCGGGTTGCAGGAACTTGCGCTGAGATAAGTTGTGTCTTTTTTCAGCAAGGATACCTTGGTTATGACCACACTGTCGCATCCTTCGGAGGTAAGGAGTTGCTGCACAAAAGTGCCGGTTGCCGCAGGGTCGCAATTTCCTTTAAACAACAGGGTCGTATCAGAAAGGGAGAAAGTTACCGTCCGAATAACCGTGCTGTCACAGCCGTATTGATTGGTCAGGTGTTTGGTAAACACCCCGACATTGGCAGGAATACAGGTTTTGTCGAACAAGTTGGTGATGTTCGAAGGCAATAATTTCGTGACGGTGGTAACAACGCTGTCACAGCCATTGGTTTGCAGAAACGTTTGCGTTACAGTTCCTGCCAATGCAGGGTCACAGGTAGTTTTTGGAATAATAAGGGAGTCAATCTGAAGAACAGTAAGATTGGTTGTTATAACAGAATCGCAGCCAAATTGGGTATTCAGGCTGTCTACATACACACCTGTTGCAGTTTGCGCAGCGCCTCCTACAAAGAGCGATTGGCCTTCACAGATCTGAATGTTTTTGGTTTGTGCAAAATTGGGGTGTACTGTGGCGGTTACCGCATCGGAGGCGGGGGCTGTACAAGCGTTTGGCGTGGTATTATCTTTAACACCGTTCAATTGATACAAAGTAGTGGTGGTTGGCGCCAAATGCAAGGTATATCCGTTGGGGATATCCAGCAGATCTACGTTGGCGCTTCCATTGAACCAGTTCACATCGAATGGGCCATTACCGGTAAGGGAGAATACCAGTTGGATGGAATCGCCGGCGCAAATTGGTCCAGCCCCGGCAAGGTTCGCTGTAGGTATAGGCTTCACGGAAACTGCTTTGCATACTGCCGCGCCGGTACCACAGAAATTTTGAGGCGTAACGCATACATTTCCAGAGGCGGAGTTGAGAAAGTTGACCCGGATGGTATCTCCGCTTCCGGTGAACGTGGCGCCTGCCGGAACGGACCAATTGTAAGTGGTACCCACTTGTTCTCCATTCAGGGTATACAGGTAATTCCCGCCGCCAGCGCACACCACAGAAGGACCAGATAGGACTGGAATTTGTATTGCAGGCTGTACATTTACAGTCATACAGGCCGGTTGGGAGGCGCCGCAATTGTTGTTGGCAATTACACAAATCGGACCAGTTGTTACGCTGCCGGTCCAGTTAATGGATATGGAGGCGGGTGTAAGGGTCGTAAATGGAACTCCACCCGGTGTAGACCAGGTGTAGGAAGTAGGCGCTGGATTGCCTACAGCGGTTGCGGTGTATATGGTGGTAGAGTCTTGGCAAGGCATGTTGTTTCCGCTCAAAATAGGAACTTGCGGAACCGCGCTGATGGCTGTAACGGTGACACAGGCGGTGTCGGAGCATGCAAATCCGGCGCGGCTGTGGGTTACGATCAGGCAATATACACCGGGTTGGTTCACGGTCACTTTGGATTGATTGTTGAAACCAACGATGCCAGGGCCCGACCATTTATACAGGGTTTGTCCGCCAACCGCTGTGTTAACGGAAGAACCAGAGCCATCGAGTACGATTTGTTTGTTTACAGTACAATCCAGCACCCCCGGGGTAGCAATAACCGCATCGGGTTCCAAAATGGCCAGGTTTACATTTATTATGCTATCGCATCCGAAGGAACTGGTACATACTTCGCTGTACAGACCGGAAGTGGTGTATGTATCAGAACATAAGGTATAAGAGGCAGGGCCACAGATATTTACAATTTTAAATGGCGAAATATAGGTTGGGATAACCTGAATTTTGCAATTTACGATACTGTCACAGCCACTTGGACCGGTAAGTGTAACGGGAAAAGTACCGGCATTTCCAAAAAGTACCCCTGCGCATTCTACGCTTTGATTCTGGCAAACTTTGTGGATTTCTGTGGTATAAACTTTAGGTATCACATGCACCACACAATTGACCAGGCTGTCGCAATTGAGATAGGTTTTCAAGGTAACCGGGAAGGTTCCGCCTGTGGTATAGGTTTTGCCGGCACAGTCAACCGATTTTCCTTGACAGAGATCAACATCTTCAAAGGTTACAATATCTTCCCCGACATTCACGGGCTTGCAAAACAAGGGCGCATCTGGGCAATTGGGGTCTTTGGCGCAAATTTGGGCAGGGCCCGCTTCGCTCCAGGTAACGGTAGCTGTTGGTCCGGGGTTCGGGCTGGTAATGGTTCCTGCAGTTGGCGGATCGATGCTCCACAGTGCATTTCCATTGGCCATGTAGGTTGCTGTTGGTTTTGAAGGAATGCACACCCCGCCTGGCGGAATGGTAATATTGGGTACCAATCCGTTGATGGAGTAATCACAGAAGGCGCCACCAGTGCCGTCAATCATTAGAAAATAGGTTTCTCCAATGGTAAGGGGTTGGTTCGTAGTCAGTGTGGTGGTGGTATTCGTAGGGATATTGCCCAGGCAAGGGGACACAAAATTGAAGTTTGCGCAGTTTTGTGTGGATAACACAGCCGCCTGGATGCCACTACCTGTGGCGCACCCATATACTGAAAGGCTGAATGATGCTGTTGTTGCATCGGCTACAAAGGCAAACCACACGTTGTTTTCAACCGTTGTACACCAGGAAGGCGGCAATGAAATGATAGGTGTGTTGGATGTTGAGCCGTAGTAGCAAGACAATGCCCCCGGAGAAGGACTCACACAGGCCTGTGCGGCATCTGGATTGGGCATAGGTGTAGTACACGGAGCATTGTTGCATTGCGCTGAGGCATTTTGAACGGTGCAAAGGAGCAGTAAAGCAAAGCTTATGGACGCGTAGAATTTTAGCATGTAAGCGATTTTAAAAGGCAAGTCTGAGCAGCCACATTGTGTTTATAATTCATGGATGATGGCAAGATACAAAATTCTTGTATTGTGCTGCCCCTGTTTATCTGTTTCCATATTCTGGATTAGATGCATTGCGCCGAATAATATTGCTAGGCTAAAGCAATATTTTTAAAATAATTAAATTAAAAATTATTGATATTCAATAATTTGTTTTTTTAAGGAACCTGAATTGTGAATAAAAAAACAGAGATTAATGAAAACATAACAATTAAAAAATAGTATGTTAATTACAAATTTTCAAAGCATCCGACCTGATTTTTGTTTTAGTTTGGTCGCGGTCGGATGCGTCTCAAGGCTGCTTTTTGGGGCCCCCGTGATTCATTCCCTACCAGGCATACTTCCGGTTGAATGAAGCAAACCGACTCATATTGCCGGGCGATCAAATACTTTGGCAGTTTCTGCCGTATCGGCTTTTTATGGAAAAAGCAGCCTTGCTGGTTGGGTTGAAAAAAAAACAGGGCGCATCGGGTAAAAGGCAAAAAGCCCCATTTTTTTCCGATAAAATAGGTGCAAAGGGCCAGGTATCTCCCATCAGGATGCATAGAAGCACCGGTTACCACTGCGTGTGGTAGCATCATTTGTTCCTTAATTACAGCGGTATACTTACCTGGTTGGGCAGGAATTACATAATGCTTTACAATGCCCGAACCTTCAAACCTGTTTTTGGAGAAAATGTGCAGAGAGTCTCTCCAAAAGATCATGGCTTCACAGTTGAAATTCCAGTCTGTTTGCTTAACAGGTGGGAACTCGAGTTGATCGGCGTAGTTAAACAAGATAGAGTCCAGCGTTTTAAGGTTCGGGTCGTAAATAAAGACACATAAGTCTTTCCGTTTGTTCAGGTTGTTTCCAAAATCTCCCAGGTACAGTCTGCCCTGCGGGTCGGATGCCAAATCTTCCCAATCGCGGTTGGGGATATTCAGGGCTATTACTTGCTTGATTTGGCCAGTTTGCACATCAAGTAGATAGAGGGAAGCCGGATTTTGGCTGTCATTCAGGGCCCACAATTGCCCTTTTGTTGTATATGTCAGTCCGCTAATTTCCCGAAGGGTATCAGATAGATGCATACATCTGGGCTGTGCCAGCAAAGGGCTGAGCCATGCACCTATAATATGGATCAGGAATAAAGGAAGAAACAAAATGCGCATGATGGTAAACGGAAAGGAATTTTTATATGCCAACTGAAAGGGGAACTCCGAGCATTGTTGGAATTTTTGGGCTGTAAAAAAGGGCAACTCCAGTACAGTTTATTCAAACGTGCAGCTGGAATTGCCCTTATATACCAGGATTCGCCGGATTTTGTGGATAAATCAGGATGTATTTCGCTGATTTATAATGATTTATAAAGATCGTTATGCACAAAAACGGGCACCGTAAAGTATGTAATGTTTTTTGAAAAATGGAATTACATTTTTACAAAACGAGTAGTCCAAATGGCATTGTCTTTTTCAACTTGCAGGAAATAAACGCCAGCGGGCAAGGAATTGGTGTTTATTTGTTCGAACGAATTGGGCTGTTGTACCTGGCGGATGAATCGTCCGTCGGCGCCAAAGAGCAGATATCGGTCAAATGCTGTTTCGCTTCGGATTTGCAGGAAATCGGAACAAGGGTTTGGGGAAATGCTAACTTGATCGCTAAAATCGGCGGTGTGTACGGCATTCAGGGTGCTGATGTCGGCATTGTAGCGGGGGAGTACCTGGTATCCGCTGGTGTATGGGTTTGAATTGTCGAACTGGCCTCCAATACCGATCAGATTAAATGGTTGGGGTGGCACTGGGGCATTGTAGGTTTCGATGTCGCGGTCGATGCGAATATCGATGGTGTCATTGGGGTGGTCGTCTGATACAGCCAGACAGTTGAACCCGCTAGCGCCCACGCCGCTTGTCCATTTTGCTGGGTCTACCAGGTGCAGGTTGGTGAATCGAACCAATTGAGATTCTGTAGATTCTGACAATTTGGTCACATTAACAGGCGCCAGCAACGGGTTGTTGGAAGAAATTTTCAACACGGTATCGGGTTGAATTTCAGTTTGACCATTGAATTGGCCAATAATTCCGCGCACGGTAACTTTATCTTTTTCCACGACATTATAACCAAAATCGCCGTTCAGGCTGGATACGGAGATGCCATATCCATCGTTGTCAATGATGGTAAACAGGAAGCTGGTTCCGCCCGCTACACCCGGGCGCAGATTTACCCCATATACAATACCGGTTAATTCTGCATAAACCCCCAGAGAATCGGCTTTTCCTTGGGCATCTTCGGTAGTTACTTGTGCGATGGTATAAGGATTGTAACAAATCACCTTGATATTTACTTTAGCGGTGTCGCACAGTGTGCCATCGCAAACGATGTAGCTGAATGCATCGGGGCCGCAATACCCAGTTGTTGGTGTGTACGCAATGGTATTATTGGCATTTACGGTTGCATTGCCATGTGTGGGGCCGGATCCGGCAAGGATGGTAAGTGA
>JAGWYI010000223.1 GCA_018969455.1 Bacteroidota bacterium
GCAACTGCAGATGCACTGCCATTGTTCGATCCCGAGCAGGATTTTTTGGTTTGATTTATTGTGATTTGCAAGGGTGTACCTGGCTGCAAAATGGTTGGCGCCTGGCTGATGATGGTGCAAGCGTTTTGATCCGTTACGGTTACGGTATAATTTCCGGCAGCCAGCATGCTGATTTGCGCAGTGGATTCACCAGTGCTCCAAAGGTAAGTGTAGGGCCCTGTGCCGCCATTGGTTTGTACGCTAAGCATTCCGTCTTTTCCGCCAAAACAATTTACCGGGCTTGGCGTAAATTGATTGCTGATGGCCGTTGCCTCCGATACAATAAAGGTAGAACTGTTGGTACACATATTGCTGTCGGTAACGGTAACCGTGTAGGTACCGGCCGTTAAATTAACGGCTTCTGGGGTAGCCTGTCCCGATGAGTCGCTCCACTTGTAAGTCAGGGTGCCACTTCCTCCCAGGGCCAAAAATCCGGCCTTCCCGTCAGCGCCTCCCTTGCAAGTTGCCGGTACGGTATAGGTATTCAGGATATTGATGCTTGGCGGGCAATTTAACAGGAGCGTGTCGGATTGGGTGCAGGAATTTCCATCCGTGACGGTTAGCATATACTCCCCACACATCAAATTTTGCAAATTGGCCGTGCTGGCTCCGTTTGACCATTTGAAGGACAAAGGCGCCACACCGCCACTGGCATTTGAATTAATGGCGCCATTGAGCGCGCCTGCGCAGGAAGGGTCTTGCCCGCTTAAATTCACAACAATCGGAGTTGCAGCAGATATTGCAGCCTGAACTGTTTTGGTACACCCTTTTGAGTCTTGTACCGTAATTATGTAAGCCCCTGCACATAGCTTGCTTGCAATAAAGGTGCCGGCAGGCGGGTAAGGCTGGTTCCAGAAAATATTGTATTGCGGGGTACCTCCCGATGCCACAATGCTTGCGGTTCCTTCACAGCCGCCCGCACATTTTTCACCGGACAGATTGGTAACCGAAACCATTAAATCGGGTGGACTAGGTACGAGTGCATTGTTGGCCAGGCTGCAACCGTGATAATCCGAAACTGTAACCGTATAAAGCCCGGCAGCCAAATTTACGGCTTGTTTGGTAGTTTGAGCACCTGGATCGCTCCACTGGTAGGAATAAGGAGAGGTTCCGCCCGATACATAAATGGCAGCCTTTCCATTGTTTTGCCCAAAACAATCGATGGCGCGAACCGAAACGCTGTCAATTTTCAAAACGGCAGGTTGCAAAACCTGAACAAAAGTGAAAGCCTGGCAGTTTTTGGAATCCGTGATGGCTACCGTATGAAAATTGGCGTTTAAACCCGTTGCCGTTTGATTGGTGCTGCCATTATCCCACAAGTAGGTGTAAGGTTGCGTTCCGCCTGATACAAAAATGGTCGCCGAGCCGTTCGACCCGCCATAACAATCTACCGAATCTTGTTGAGACGTAAAGGTAAAAGGTGGCGGTTCCGGAACCGATACCGTTTGTTGTTGAGTACATCCGTTGCTGTCATTTACCTTCACATTATAACAACCCGCAAATAATGCACCCGGATTGAGTCCGATAAATACCGGACCACCGGCGCAGGATTGCCAGGTAACGGTGAGCGAACCAGTACCGCCATTTACCATGGCCATACCTGTCCCGGTATCATCCCCGTTGCAAATTACCGGCGTTACGTTTACATTTAAACTGATGGGAGGAGGCTCACTAATGGAGAAAAATACAGTATCAATACATCCAGTGGCATCTCTTACTGCAACATAATGATTTCCAGCCGAAAACAGATTGTTGATGGCCCCGCTTGCCAATACAAGCCCGGTTCCATCCACCAGAAAATCATAGGGGGGCGTACCATTTACGGCATTGATTAACACCGATCCCGTTGCCGTCCCATTGCATAGGGCGGGCACTGTACTGACAAGCGTAGCATCCAGCGTGCAAGGCTGTCCCTTTAATACTCCGATAAAAAGGCTCGAAAGTATAAATCCCAAAAAGGCAGTATTGATTATAAATTTATTCATTGTATCGATTAGTGGTTGTAAGGCATTGGGCATGTTTTGGCTTTCCATTGCAAAAAAAGATAAAACAGCGGATACTTTTTATACTCTTTTTGCTGCTTTGCACATTTAACATTGGAACCAAGGGGTTTATTTCTTGTTTAGGAAAACTTCAAAGCAGTTTTTTTCATGAAGGAAGCAACTAAAAAAAACATGAGCAAAAATCCATATACATTGTCGCTTGCCTATCAACTGGCGGAAATCCCGTACCAAATGGCGCATTTTAATTGGTATCCCCAACTCCCGAACAAAGCGCAATATTACCGATTTGGCAATAAATGGCGTCAATACTTGTTGTTTTGGCCGCATGCTAACCCCGAAAAAACGCGGGAAAGTGTGCTTGTTTTTTACCACGGCGGCGCTTGGAGGGCAGGGTGGCCCCAAATATTTCCCAATGTTGCCGCATTCTTCCTGCAAGCCGGTTTTCCGGTTTGTATGCCAGCCTATCGCTTGTCTCCCTGGTTCCAACATCGGCACATGCGAGAAGACATCGACAGCGCCATGCTAAAACTCCTGGAATTGATGAAAATAAACAATTTACAGTCTAAAAAACTGCTTATTGGAGGCATGTCTGCAGGCGCCGAATTGGCAGCACATCTTTGTTTCGATAAACAACGGTTGAATAAGTTGGGCTTTGATCAATCGCGTATTTCAGGTTTTTTTTCGATCGGAGGCCCGCTCGATCTTGACCAGATGCCTCCTTTTAATGCCCTGCGTCAATATACAGGCGGAAAACCTGGAAGCGCTCAATTTCAAGAAGCAAATCCGGTAAATTTCCTGGATGGCGCCGAAAAAATACCCGCTTTTTTTCTCCACGGAAGCGCCGACGCCATTGTTCCTATGCGCAGCGCTGCCGCTTTTGCTTCGCGGTATGCCGGACCCAAAGAATGGGTTGAAATACCGGAGGGTACCCACCTGGGCTCCATGCGATTTACCACCGACAATACCTTTTATGCAGAAAAAATGCTGCGTTGGCTGCACGACAAATAATTGCTTTGCTGGAATTCACAGAATTTTGCGGGTAAATCAGGATTTATTTTGCTGATTTACAGCGATTTGTAATCCTGGTTTTGCACAAAATTCGGCTTGAAGTATACATTACACCGCCGATTTTGTGCACAACGATCTTTTTAAATCATCGTAATTCACCCTGATTTATCCACAAAATCTGGCGAATCCTGGTTACATTTTAATGCTCCATTTCTTGCAGCGACTGATACTCTGCCTTTAGGCCGCCGAGCCTGGTTTTGATTTTATCAAAAATCAGCAACAATCCATTGATGTTCTCGCCAATTACATTGGCCTCCAGCAAGGCCTCCGATTGCCTGATTTGCCCCGTTTGATAATCTTCCGCCAATTTGCTGTTTTTTCGCAGCATATCCTGAGCGGTTGCCATGGTGGCAACGTATTTGTTGTGCTGCCCATTGATCTTTTCAAAAAGCGAAACATACTGCGGATTCGATTTTATGCCGGGGGCTGCCTGAGACGCAACGTTCAACAAACTGTCTATGCTTGCGCCAGTATGCTCAAAACTGGAAATACCTGCCTCCAGTTGGGTTTGCTGCAATTCCATTTGTTTTACCAGGGCTGAATTTTGTTGCCTACATGCCAAGAGCATTGTAATCAACAGATAAAAAAGCAGTGTTTTTTTCATGTTTGAGCCTTTAGAACGCACTATTATAAATAAAAATCGGACAAATTTATTACCTTTGCCAGCCTTTTTTGCCCAGTAATTAAAAACTTTTTAAGCCATGCCTTCAGGATCTCCCTTTTTGAAAAAATACATCAATGTTTACCTCGGTTTGGGCAGCAATATGGGCGACCGAATGGCCAACCTGCAAGCCGCGCAACAAAGAATAAACAAATACATCGGAAAAATCGCACGCCAAAGCAGCGTATACGAAACCCAGCCCTGGGGCAAAACCGATCAGGAAAATTTTTACAACATGGTGGTCATGACCAATACAAGCATGGACCCCCGCGAATTGCTCCAATCCATTGATGGCATCGAAAAAGAACTTGGTCGGGTAAAATCGGAAAAATGGGGACCCCGCTTGATCGATATTGATATTCTACTCTATGGAAAACGGGTAGTGCGCGATAAAGGACTCGAAATACCGCACCCCGAACTTCAGGATCGACAATTTGTACTGGTGCCGCTCATGGAAATCGCAGGCGAACTGGAACACCCGGTTTTGCATCAAACCATTGAAGAACTTTATGCCGCCTGTACGGACGCTTCCGATGTTTTAATGCTGGAATCCTGATAATCAAGCTGGTATGCAATGCCCATTTCCTTATTCCTTCATCGCATTTGAAGGCAACATCGGCGCGGGAAAAACAACCCTGTGCGAACGCCTCGCACATACCTACGGATGCGCGCTTGTACTCGAGCAATTTACCGACAATCCTTTTCTGCCTCGATTTTATGAACAACCCGAACGGTACGGATTCCCGGTTGAGTTGTTTTTTATGACCGAACGACACAAACAATTACAGGAGCACTTCTCAAGTCCCGACCTTTTCCGAAGCTGCACGCTCGCCGATTATGTTTTTCTAAAAACCTTGCTTTTTGCAAATAAAAATCTTCAAAAAGACGAATTTCGACTTTTTCAAAGGCTTTTTCATGTATTAAATGCCGGATTTCCAAAACCCGATCTTCTGGTCTACCTACACCGCCCGCTCGAAGTGCTGCTGCATCAAATTCAAAAAAGAGGCCGGGACATGGAATATGCAATTCAACCCGATTATTTGTTGGGCCTGCAATCGGCTTATTTCGAATTTCTAAAAACCGAAACCGAAATTCCTGTCCTGATTCTCGATCTGGGCGATCTGGATTTTCAACAAAATGAGGATGTTTTTAATCAAATAGTACATGTTTTGGTAGAAAAACATGCTTCAGGCCTTCAGTTCCGAAGCCTCACGATGTAATTTGATGCCCTCCGCACCCTTCCACAATACAAATACCACTGCACACATGACCAAATGTCCCAGGTCGAAATGATTAAACCAAACACTGATTGAAATTTTAAACACATGCGGTATTACTGCCATAACTGCAATTGGAATAGCGCCCAGCAACCATAAACTGCCTTCATTGCGTGTACGTTGATATACAAATGCCTGTAAAATACCCATAACCACCAAAAATCCGATCGCAGCCTGCAATTCAACCAGCCTGAAATCAACAAACCAACAAACCAGGCCAATAAAGAACACGATTTCAAACGCGCATGCCCATCTCAAAAAACGGTTCCAATGCGGACGCATATATGGCTTCGCCTGCAAAATGGCAGCATGTTCCAGCGCGCTGACACCCAACATGCTGATTACCCAACCAGGCAACTTCCAGTATATGGGAAACAAATACAAAAAAGCATGGCCGATTACTCCGCCTATGGCCGTACCCAAGGCCATCAACAAAAAAAAGGAACGCAAATAACGGTTCACGGCATCCTCCCGGACACAAGCGCCCAATTTGAACCAGGCTATTATGCTGAAACAGGCAACCAGCAAACCGGTTAATGTGGTAACGGGCTCCGCGATACGCAAAGAGCCAAAGTAAATGTCGGGCTGTGATAAAAATGTAAAAGGCGTTTCTTCCATGCGTTTTCGTACAATTCTTTACGCCGCCAGATTTTGTGCATAACGATCCTTATAAATCATTATAAATCAGCGAAATCCATCCTGATCTAGCCACAAAATCCGGCAAATTCTGGTATACAATTGGGCAAAACAGAAACAATATTTGTTTTTTCAAACAAAATATTTCATATTTGCCGCAAATTACGTTGTTTTTTAATCCTCCAAGCAATATTCATGAATAAACTCAATGCAGAAGACCCCTCCGGCGAACGGGAGGTGGTAGAAAAGGCCCTGCGGCCTAAAATGCTGGAAGAATTTTCGGGACAACAAAAAATTGTTGATAACCTCAAAATTTTTATACAGGCTGCCCGGCAGCGCGGGGATGCACTGGATCATGTATTGTTGCACGGCCCGCCCGGCCTGGGCAAAACCACCCTCTCGCACATCGTGGCCAACGAATTGAATGCCTCGCTGAAAATGACATCCGGCCCCGTAATGGAAAAACCCGGCGATCTGGCAGGTATTTTAACCAGCCTCGAACCTGGCGACGTTTTATTTATTGATGAAATCCACCGTTTGAATACCGTGGTAGAAGAGTATCTCTATTCGGCCATGGAAGATTATCGGATCGATATCATGATCGATTCGGGCCCCAATGCGCGCAGCATCCAAATTGCACTCAATCCCTTTACCCTCGTCGGTGCAACCACGCGCATGGGTTTGCTTACTGCACCCCTCCGTGCCCGATTCGGAATCAATTGCCACCTCGATTATTATGACGTGGCAACCCTCGAACGCATCATTCATCGCTCTGCCGCAATTTTAGACATCGAAATTACCCCTGGCGGGGCCCATGAAATTGCCCGACGAAGCCGCGGAACACCGCGCATCGCCAACGCTTTGTTGCGACGTATCCGCGATTTTGCCCAAATTAAAGGATCGGGCGTGGTAGAGGAGGAAATCGCCCGATACGGCCTCCAAGCACTCGATGTAGATGAACATGGCCTGGATGAAATGGATAACCGCATCCTAGGTGTCATTATCCACAAATTTAAAGGCGGTCCGGTGGGCATTACCACCATCGCTACCGCCGTTGGAGAAGATCCCGGCACCATTGAAGAGGTGCACGAACCCTTTTTAATTATGGAAGGATATTTACACCGCACGCCGCGCGGCCGTATGGCTACCGAAAAAGCCTACCTGCACCTCGGAGTTGTGCCCCCAAAACAAATGGGCACACTATTTTAAGCATGTTTTGGCTTAAATTACACCCAAAATACCTGTAAATGATAGATCTGGAAGCCCTTGTAATTCCTGTCCCAATCATATGCCCCAATGAAAATG
>JAGWYI010000224.1 GCA_018969455.1 Bacteroidota bacterium
AAGCTCAATCCGTCGAGCAAGCCCAATTTCTGCCGAAGCGGCTTCAGGTATTTATTGGAACAAATCCAATCGATAAACGGTAAAAAAATCCGACTGTTAAAAAAAAGAAAATAAATCAATGCCAGTCCCAATGTGGCCATTCCAAATAACCACAATTTCCAATCAGGAGAAATCACAAACAATCGGTCGGCTAATACCCAAGCGCCTACCAGGCCGGCAAGCAGACTTACCAAGTATTGGGCTACACTGCCTAAAACATTGGCAAGCATAGAGTTAATGAGATTTATTCGCTTTACAAATAGCAATCGTCCGCCCAGTTCGCCAATTCGGTTGGGCGTAACCAAAGCGAAAAATACGCCTGCAAAAACGGCTTTAAGGGCTCGTCCTAGGGTAATAGGTTGATATCGTTTCATAAAATACCGCCATTTGATCGCCTCCATCAACCAGTTGAACGGTAATAGCGCCAGGGTTGTCCACAAATAAAGGGTAGGGGCGGCGGCCAATGCATTTAAGAATTCAGCCCAGATGACTGCCAGATTGTCTCTTTCATACAGTTCGGCATACAAGACCCAGGTTAAAACACATACCAATCCAATTTGAAAAGAGAGGTTGAGTATGCGTAAAGACTGTTTTTGTCGGCCAGAAAGGTGTTTCAATGCGTGGGAGAAAGCCATCAGATTACAGAAATACGGAAGCAGGAGAAAAATTTGAACAAAGATAGTTCAAGCGGAGGGCATTCAGCATTGGAATGGGCAAATGTTCAGGAATTGAAAGGGGGAAGACAAAATGAAAAAGGCAACCCTCCGGAAAGGAGGATTGCCTTTTAGGTATGGCGAAGGGCAGAAAATTAATATCCTGCGTCTTTATTGCCTTTGAAAGAACCTTTTTTAGGTGCTTTGCCCGCTTCTGGGCCTTCTGGGCGTGCCATTTCTGTTTCACCTTTTGCAACGCGGAATTCCACGCGGCGGTTTTGCAGGTTGGCGCCGTCTACAGGAACCAGGGAGCTGTTTTCACCTACCCAGTTCAACACGAGGCGATCGCGTGCGATGCCGTGTTGTGCAACCAAGAATTCGATGGCTGCTTTGGCGCGGTTGTAGGACAGTACGTTGTTGTATTTTTCAGAAGAACGTTTGTCTGTTCCGCCGATAGCAACCAATTTCACATCCGGGTTTTGTTTCAGAACGGTAGCGATCTGATACAATTTTTCGTATTCAGTGTATTCAATGCCATAGCTATTGTCTTTAAAGTTCACGATTGGAAGGAACCATTCGGTAACTTTTGGAGCAGGCAATTTGAAGTTGGCCAATTTGGCGTCAACGATGCGGTTAACATCGGCTTCGCTGATGGGTTTTGGCACTTGCGCAACGCCCATGCCGTCAACTTTGTAACCTGGAGGAGAGAATGGCTCTTTGTCCTGGTAGTCAGGCACTTTGTCGCCATCGCTATCCAAAGTTACGCCTTTGGTATTTACGCGTGCGCCGGCAGGGCTGTTGTCTTCGTCGTCGATGGCGTCGATGATACCATCAGCGTCAGTATCGGTTGGGTCGTAAACCGGACGTGCTTCCAGTTTGGTGATGGCGTCGGAAACTTCAGACAATGGGTTGGCCCAGTACAAAGGCTCGGAAATTTTGGAACCGTCTTTGCTTTTGCCGATGTTGAAGTTAAGTTGCAAGTGCGGGAAGTGCAACAAGTCGCCGTAAGAGGTTGTAGATTGATTTACGTTTTCATCAGAATCCAGCAAGTCAGCTTTGTCGCCAATGACCTTGTAAATGGTATACTCCAAACCAATGTTCAGTTTTGGGCTGATGCGATAAGCGAGACCAGCACCGAAAGAAAGGTGCAGGTTGGTTGTAGCATCTTGCGAGGTATTGGTGGTTGGACGAGAACCATCTGCACGCAGGATGTTGCTGTATTCGGTAGAATAGTTGTTGAAGCCTGCACCGCCGAAAATGTTTACCAACACTTTGCGATTGGGTTTGTTGAACCGCAGGTTATTCAAAGTCATCACGGCTTGTGCGTCACCAGAAATCCATGTCAAAGAAGACTTGCGATTGTATGGATTGCCAGTGCTTGCTTTAGATTCGCTGGAAGCGGAAGCAAACAGGAAGTTTCCGCGTACAGAGAAAACATGGTCGAACGCTTTGCGCACGTGCAGACCGCCACCGAAACCAGGCTTTGCATTAAGGTCGCCGGTTACGAAAGCCGAACCGAGGTCGAGGCCAATTTCCCATTGATCTTTTGGCGTAAAGGAGCGGTAAGCAGGCGCTGCCGCGTCTTGCGCGTTCATCGCAAAGGAAACAAGGGCAAAAAGAAAAGCAAAAGTTAATTTTCTAACCGTCATAAGGTCGTTGCTTTTTGTAATGAGTGAATGAGAACAGTTTTGTCGTTGTGGTTTGGAGTAAAATTCTTCAGTACGATGGGTCCAGATGAGGCAGGATTGGATTAAAATGCATCGGGCACATTATACCCCCAATTTTCTCAGGGCCAAATATAGGGCGTTGGTAGAAATGTTATTAGGTTTTGGGTTAATTTTTATCAATTCTTGCATTGCATTTCGTATTGTTAGCGAAATATCGCTGAAAATTGCCGCATCCGTCATCACAGCATCCGGCTGCATGAGGTAGGCAAACACCCTTGCCATACCGCAATTGGCTATAAAATCAGGAATTATGCCCGTGTGCGCATCGGTATAGCGCGCAGTTGGTCCAAAGAATACCTCATCGTCCACAAATGGTACATTGGCGCCGCAGGCAATGACCTCAATCCCGCCTGCAAGCATTTGGTCGACCTGGGCGCGGGTGACCAGTTTGGATGCTGCGCCCGGGATAAAGATGTCGGCGCCCATGCTCCATATTTGGGCATTTACTTCTTCAAAAGGCAATGCCCGGTCAGATACCAGCTGGTTTCCGTGTTTGTTGTTAAACAGTGCCTTTACTTCATCCAGGCTCAAGCCTTCCGGTGCTAAAATACCGCCGGTTCGGTCGATGATTCCCGTTATGCGCACGCCTTCCTTGGCCAAATAACACGCTGCAGCCGAAGCAACATTGCCCCAGCCCTGAATGATGGCCGTTTTGCCATTCGGCGTACTGTTTTGATACAGCTCATAAAAATGACGTACCGATTCAGCGACCCCGTACCCGGTGATCAAATCTGCAACGGCGTATTTGTGGTCGCCACCTTCAGGAACAAAAGCCGGGTCCTCCACAATTTTTGTGCAGCCGTAACGCAATTGTCCGATTAAGTTGATTTGCTGGCCTTCAGATGGTTTCAGGTGCCCGCGCACGATGCCTTCCTGTGGGTGCCACAGGCCAAGTGCTTCGGTAATGGGAACCACGTCTTTCAACTCATCTACATTGAGGTCGCCGCCTGTTCCGTAATAATGTTTTAAAATAGGCAGGGCCGCAGCGTACCAGCGCTCCAGAACTTCCCAGCGGCGAGGGTCGGCAGGGTCGAAATTAATGCCGCTTTTGGCGCCGCCAATCGCCGGACCGCACACTGAAAATTTGATTTCCATCACTTTTGCCAACGAAATCACTTCTTCTTTGCTCAAGCCTTTGCGCATGCGCGTGCCGCCACCCGCAGCGCCATTGCGCAGGGAGTTGATGACGATCCAGCCTTCTGCATCCGTTTCAGGATCGTGCCATTCAAAAACTATTTCCGGTTTTTGGGATTTGTATTTCTCCAATAAGGATTCCATGTGTGGTGGTAATATTTGGTCAGTAAAAACAGTGCAACACAATTTCAAAATTGGCGCAAAAATAGCCAGCCCTTTGCGTAACTTCAAAGACTGAACACAATTCCTTACACATCTTTTGCCAAACTCTGCTACTTTTGGGGCGTCGGGCGCCTGCCTGGATTTACCGTGTTTATTTTTCAGAAATTATGTTGCAAAACTGGCTCAAACCGGTGCCGGCCGATTTGGTAAAAATGGCCCGCGCATTGCCCGCCGATTCCCTGGGCGCCAATCTGGTCCTGTTCAAATCGGCAATGCCCGATTTGAAAAAAGTTCAGGTGGCGCTTATTGGACTTTCAGAAGACGCAAGCGACCGGCTTCGGGTGCAATTGTATTCATTTGCACATGCTTTCCCTTCCAAGGCGGTTGCCGACTTGGGAAACCTCCGCAAGCAATCGGGCGATTTTTTGATTCCGCTTCTGTATGAATTGCTCAGCGGCGATATTGTCCCTGTTTTGATCGGCGGCGATGACAGCTGGGGACGTTTCCAATTTTTGTCTTATCAGGACCGCAAAGCGCTTGTCAATCTGGCTGTAATCGATTCCCGCTGCCGCACTCAAATGGATTCGGTATACGGGCCGATTATTCAAACCCGGCATCCACTCTTGTTTAATTTTGGCGTCATCGGGTTTCAGGCGCACTTTACGCCGTCTGAACTGGTGCAACAACTTTCGGCCCAGCATTTTGATTTGATCCGACTCGGAAAAACCCGCGGGGCATTAGACGAGTGCGAACCCGTTTTGCGGGATGCTGACCTGCTGGGCTTTCACGTGGGCGCCCTGAAACAAAGCGAGGCGCCCGGCGCATCTGATGCGTCGCCATCCGGGCTGTTCTGGGAAGAAGCCTGTCAATTGTGCCGCTATGCAGGTATGAGCGACAAATTGAGCTCATTCGGAATTTATGGATACAATCCAGACAAAGACCAGCACAACCAAACCAGTCAGGGCATTTCCCAGATGATCTGGTATTTTCTGGAAGGATATTTTAACCGAAAAGGTGATTATCCGGTTTCTACAGCCGGATTAACTGAATATGTGGTTGATTTCCGGCGTTTAAATTACCAACTTACGTTCTGGAAAAGTGTAAAAACCGGCCGCTGGTGGATGCAAGTCCCGGTTCCTACGCATTCGGCGCATGAACGGCACCGCCTGGTGCCCTGTTCTTATCAGGATTACCAAATGGCCTGCCGGGAGGAGTTGCCAGAGCGCCTTTTGCAAAGCCTGAGCCGGTTTTCCTGAAAAATATTTTAAATCCAACGTTTAAAAAAAGTCGGGAGCGCCCGGAGCGCATTGGGCGCCCCGGACACTCCCGCTTGTCTTTAATTGCATTTCTTCAAATTGTCTTCCGGGTTTCGGTCTACCAGAAGCGAGCACGGATCCACACCGGCCAGCTCGGGCTTTTCCGCAGTGATGAACGAAAATGTGTTGTTCTTTTGGGTGATGTGTACCTTGCTTCTATACAGCGTTTTGCCATATTTTTTACCGCTTTCCGGCTTTGCGAAGGCCCCGATCTCGATGTAATCGTTGATGGGAACTTCGGTTTCTTTGCCCAGGTCATCGGCTTTTAATTTCCGGCATTCTACCTGAATTGTCACTTCGTATTTGCCATCAGGGGTGGATTTTACACTGCTCTCCATCGTCCGGTTTTCAAACAGGGTGATGTCTTCAAACAGGTCTTTCACTACATAATCCAGCGAATCGGGTGTTTGCGCATAAAAAGCGTCAATGGCGTCCAAACTTACCGGATAAGGCGGGTTTTTATAGCGGTATTGTTCCAAAAAACTGCGCAAAGCGGCATTTACCTTTTCTTCCCCGATCATTTCCTTCAAATAATACATGGCTACGCTGCCTTTTTGGTAATAAATATAGCCTTGCCCTTCGCACCGCGCCAGCGGCAACTCCTTTTGGGTTTCGCGCCCGCGTCCGCGCAGGTAGCGGTCCATCTCGTATTTCAGGAATTTGCGCATCTGATCGCGGCCATAGGTTTGTTCCATGACCATGAGCGCACTCCACTGGGCAAAGGTTTCCACCAGCATTTCACCGCCCTGCATTTCAGCGCCGCATTCCTGGTGGCCCCAATACTGGTGCCCGATTTCATGTGCTGCCACATAAAACATCATATCAATATCTGATTCAGGATCTTTGAAGTCCTGGATAAAGCCGACGCCCTCGGAATAGGGCATGGTACCCGGGAAAGACTGTGCAAATTCGGAAAAACGTGGAAATTCAATGATTCGACACTGCTTGTGGTAATAAGGGCCAAAATGGGTGGTGTAATATTCCAGCGATTTTTCCATGGCGCCCAGCATGCGTTCTACGTTGAATTCATGCCCTTTTTGATAATAGACTTCCAAAGAAACGCCTTTCCAATCGCGTTTTGCGACCTCATAGCGCGCGCTCAGGAAGGAATAGAAATTGAAAGAAGCGTGATCCAGTTTGTAATGGAAGCAGCGGCGGCCATTTTCATCCCAACTGCGCAGCAAGGAACCGGGTCCGATGGCAATCTGGTCGGGTGCTGTCCGGATGATGGTTTCCACCTCTACCCAATCGCTGTTGATGCCGATGTACGCCTCGTTGCGGTGCAGGGTATCCTGGCGATTGAGCAGCGGTCTTCTCGATTTTTCGGGCAATTTGTACGATTTGCGTCGGTTTTTATCGCTTAATTCATTTCCAGCCTGGTAGCCAAACATCGGAATCACGTCCGAATTGTCGAAAAAAGTGCCGTTTTGAACGATTCGGTTCCATTCCACTTCGTTTTCAAAGCCTGCAGGCTCGAATCGGGTCGTAAACTTCAACTGCAGCGAATCGCCGGGTGCGAGCGCCGGTTCGAAGCGGTACATGTACCAATGCAGGCTCGAATCGCTGTGAATGAGGCGAAGCCGTTCATTTTGCAAGGCGAATTTTCCGTGTATGGGCGTGTTTACAAACAAAGTATCGATGTTACGGTCGTATTTGTTGCGGGCCCAAAATGTGCCGTTTACATAGACCTGCCGGTTTTCAGGGTATAAAGTGATGTCGTACAATACTTTGTAAATGCGTGGCTGAAACCGCCCCTGGTATTGCTTGTATTTGGTTTCGTATTCATATTGGCCTTTTTCCATTTCGTGGGCAGTCACATACGGGTTGAGAATTTGGGTGTTGTAATAAGTCCATCCAAGCGTTAATACCCACAATCCCAGGGCGGAATAAGCAAAAGTCCGGTAGTTTTTGCTTTCTGCAAAA
>JAGWYI010000225.1 GCA_018969455.1 Bacteroidota bacterium
CCAAAGATAACAAAATGTTTTTTATTTTAAAACAATTCGTTTTTATTTTAGCAAAAACACACTGGCTTCCAGGGGTTTGAGGGTGTTTTTTCTGGATGGGCTGGCATAGTTGCTGATGAGCAGTTGGGCATTTTTGAGCGCTTCTCCGTGCTTAACCTGAACCGATTTGGACCGAAAGTTGAGTAAAACCAATATTTTACGACCATTCAGGGTGCGGGTATAAGCAAATACGTCGGGGTTTTGCGCGTCTACCTGCGCATAGGCGCCATACACGAGGGTTGGTTCTTTTTTGCGCAAACGGATCAATTTCCGGAAATAATTCAGGTTGGAGTTGGGGTCTTTTTCCTGTTGGGCGGCGTTCAATTGCGGGTAATTGGGGTTCACTTTCAACCACGGAACGCCAGTGCTGAATCCTGCCTGCGCGCTGTTGTCCCATTGGAAAGGCGTACGGCCATTGTCGCGGTTGGAAAACTTCATGTCTTCCATCCATTTTTTCAAATCGCCCCCATTTTTTTTCAAATAGGCGTACTCGTTGCGGAGGGCAACATCGTTGTAATCGGCTATGTTGTCGAATCGGATGTTGACCATGCCCAGTTCATCGCCGTAATAACAGTAAGGAGTGCCGCGCAAGGTCAGCACCAGCGTGTTGAGCATTTTCGATGACAGATTGCGGAATTGAGGCCGTTCGTCGGCAAAACGGCTTACCATGCGGGCATTGTCGTGGTTGGCTAAAAACACCGAAAGCCAGCCCTTTTGGGCAAAAATACTGTCCCACTTGCTGATGACGGCTTTCAAGTGCACCAGACTATATCCCTCGGGTTTCGGAATATCTACCCATTCGAACGGATAAGCCATGTTGAGTTCCTGGCGATCGGCGTCTACCAGATCGTGGGCGTCTTGCGGGGTGTTCCCGGCGCCTTCTGCCACGCTCAAAACATCGTATTTGCTGAACACTTCTTTGTACATTTCCTTCAAATAATCGTGCAAATGCGGCTGCATGGAATAATAAGGCATGAAGTTTTTCTCATAACCCTTTGGAAATGGCGGGAATGTAATGTCTTTGGCCACAAAGGTGAACGCATCGAGCCGGAAACCGTCAATGCCCTTGTCGAACCAAAAACGCATGATGTCGTATATTTCCTGACGCAATTTTGGGTTTTCCCAGTTCAAATCGGGCTGTTTGCGGGAGAAATAGTGCAAATAATAGGCATTGGTGGTGCTGTCGTACATCCAGGCGTCGTGGTTGACATCAAACAGGCTGTAGCGGTAATTGGGTTTGCCTTTTTCAGCAGGCCACCAGTGGTAGTAATCGCGGTACGGACTGTTGCGGGCGCTGCGGCTTTGTTTGAACCATTCGTGCTCATCGCTGCTGTGGTTCACCACCAGATCCATCACTAATTTGATGCCGCGCTGGTGCATGCCTTTGAGCAGGGCGTCAAAATCGGCCATGGTGCCAAACTCCTTCATGATGGCGCGGTAATCGCTGATGTCGTACCCGTTGTCGTCGTTGGGAGAAGCGTAAACAGGATTGAGCCAAATGGCCGTAATGCCCAGACTTTGAAGGTAATCCAGTTTGGAAATAATGCCTTTCAAGTCGCCGATGCCATCGCCGTTGCTGTCTTTGAAACTGCGGGGATATAATTGGTATACCACGGCTTCTTTCCACCATTTGTGGTCAATTTGGGTGCTTTGGGCGAATACGGGCCCCTGCAAGCACAGGAAAATGCTGCTGAAAAGCAAATAAAAACAACGCAAACGTTTCATAGTCAATTAGTTTTAATTTAAATAAAAATCATACCCTTCAGGCTCATTCCACCACCAAAATCATGGCCGAAATGCCCGGAATGGTAACTTTTCGGCCGCGAATGGAACGCAGGCCCTTCTCATCCATCCCGTTTTCGTCCAACACGACATTCCAGTTTCCGGCGGGCAGCAGATAAGTGGTGGCTTCGCTGCTGCCATTGAACAGCACGAGTATGTCGCTCCAGGGGTCGCCGTTGGCATTGCCCTGGATGCGGTACGCCACCAGTTGTTGCGATCCGCTGACGGGTAAAAACTCGAGTTTGGCATTGATTTGTTCTGCGTTGCGCATGCGAAACGCCGGGTGGTGCTTCCGCAATTGGATCAAATTTTTATAATATTCAAATACTTCTAAATGCGCTGTTTTCAGGTTCCAATCCATCTGGTTGATGCTGTCGGGCGCATTAAACGAATTTTCCACCCCTTTTTTGCTCCGCAGCATTTCCTCTCCGGCATGTAAAAACGGAACCCCCTGGGATGTGAGCACAATGGCCGCTGCGAGCTTGTTCATTTTAATCCGCGTTTCCGTGCTTTCATCCGGGCAGGAAATGGCGAGTTTGTCCCACAAAGTATGGTTGTCGTGGCAATTGACATAGTTGATGCATTGCGCTGGTTCCCCGGCCCAGGGGGCTTTGGAGTAGTTGATTTTGTTGTAATCGATCTGCTTGTGCCTGGTTGCGCCCACAATGCCGAATTTGATGGATTCCTCCATTTCGGGCTTTCCGCTTACAAATCCGCGGTCTTTTTGGTCAAAAACACTTCCTTTCAAGGCATCGCGCAGATCGTCGCTGAAGGCAGCAATGCCGTCCAGTTTCCAGGTATTGGCTTTCAAGGCCCGCAACGAATCGGGCAAGGGCGATCCGCCGGAGGTCCAGCCTTCGCCGTAAAGAAAGATGGCTGGATCCACCTGATTCAAGGCCGAACGGATGCGATTCATGGTCACCATATCGTGTATCCCCATCAAATCGAAGCGAAAACCGTCTATGTGGTATTCTTTGGCCCAGTACAACACCGATTCGATCATAAATTGGCGCATCATCGGGCGTTCGGATGCCGTTTCATTGCCACAACCGGAAGCGTTGGAATAGCTACCATCGGCGTTTTTCCGGTAAAAATAGCCGGGTTCTATGCGGTTAAACGCCGATTCATCGGTGGAGCCGGTATGGTTGTACACCACATCCATGACCACACGGATTCCGGCCTGATGCAAGGCTTGCACCATTTGCTTAAACTCGCGGATGCGTACGGCGCCGTCGTTGGGATCTGTGGCGTAACTGCCTTCCGGTGCATTGTAGTTTTCCGGGTCATAGCCCCAGTTGAACGGGCGTTTGTCGGCAGGCAGGCGCTCGTCGATGGAGCGAAAATCAAACGCAGGCAACAAATGCACATGTGTAATGCCCAATTCCTTCATATGGTCGAGCCCGGTTGGCAAGCCTTCCTGGTTTTTGGCGCCCGTTTCCGTCAGCCCCAGGTATTGTCCCTTGTGCTGGATGCCCGAATTAAGGCTGGAAGAAGCATCCCGAATGTGCAATTCATACAAAATGATGTCTGTCGGGTTTTTCAAGGCCGGGCGTGTATCCTTTTCCCAGCCGGGCGGGTTGGTCGCTTTCAGATCGATAATTTGACCGCGCAAGCCGTTGACGCCCACGGCCTTTGCCCAGGGACTCGGTGTTTCGGCCAGCCATTTACCGCCGTTTTTAACCTGCACGGCATAGTATTTCCCGAGTTGATTGCCGGGTATGGTGCTTGTCCAGGAGCCTTTTGGGCCTTTTTGTAAATTGATGGTTTGCAAGGGTTTACCTCCTGTTCCTTCGGCATACAGCAACAGCCGCGCTGCCGAAGCCGTGGGCGCCCAAATTTTGAAAATACTGCGTTCCGGGTGGTATTCCATGCCCAATTCGTCCAGGTTGTACAAGGGGTAACGATCGGTATCAAAGTGCAATACAGGTTTGGGGGATTTGCAAGCTGCCATGAAAAATAACAGACTGAAAAACAGTATTTTATAAAAATTCATTGGAAGGTATTTAAGAACAAACGGATTTAGGTTTCCCAGGTGTATCCTGCTTTTTGGAGGGGCAATTGCCGGGGACGCATCCCTGCGGCCGCCAGTGCATTGCAGAGGGCGGGAGCTACGGTGGCAACGCCCACTTCACCGGCGCCACCGGGTGCTGCCTCGCTGGGCACGGTGTATACCTCAATTGGCGGCACATCGTTGTAACGGGCCAATTGATAAGAAAAAAAGCTGTCTTCAACGACCCGGCTGTTTTCAACGGTAATTTCATTGCGCAGGGCCTGCCCCAATCCGAATACCGTTCCACCTTCCATCTGGCTGCGCAAACCATCCGGATTGATGACCACACCGCAGTCGATGGCTACGACAATACGGACCAGCCGGAAGTGTTTTTTGCCTAGTTTTTCAATTTCAATGGCATGTGCGGCGTATGAATTGCAGAAAAACAAATGCCCCGCAATACCTACAAAGTGGTTTTTAGGCCTTGGAGCATCCCAGCCCATTTTTTCGGCGGCCAATTTCAAAACCGTCGCCAGGCGGCCTGGATCAACGGGTTGGCTCCAGTTTTCATTAAATTTGGCAGAAAACGCAGGCCGCCCTTCCAGCAAACTCAGCCGAAATTGCAAGGGATCTTTTTTTAGTTTCCGGGCAAGCTCATCCACGAAACACTCAATGGGAAACACATTTACCACGGGTTCCACCCCGCGCAGCCATCCACATTGAATGTTAAATTCAACCGGCGTATATCCGGTTTGGATGTTGGGGATGCCATACCAGAAATCCTTGCTGGCGCCGCCCAGCATTTCAGCGGGGTCTTTGGCTTCCGGGCCGTCGGTTGAAAAGGCAACGGGTGTGGTGAGTACATGGTGTTGCCAGCTTTGCACCTGCCCTTTTTCGTCCCAGGTGGCTTGCAAACGGTGAAAATTGGCGGGCCGGTAATTGTCGAAGCGCAAATCATCCGTTCGATCCCAGATTACTTTTACCGCTTGATCGAATTGTTGGGCAATTTTTACCGCTTCTATGGCAAAATCAAATTGCAGGCGTCGGCCGAATGCGCCACCCATAAGCGCCAAATTGACCTTGATGTTTTCTTTTTTGAGTTTGCAGGAATTGGCAATTTCACCTACTGCCCAGTCGGGCAATTGCAAACCGCCCCAAATTTCGCATTGTTCGGCATTTGCCTTGGCAATAAAATTGACGGGTTCCATGGTGGCATGCGCCAGAAAGGGTGCGGCATATTGGGCCGACAGGCTGCGTTTGGCGGGGGCTGTTACTTTGGCAACGTCCCCCAGGGTATGCACAATTTGCCGGGGCTTTTCCTTCGATTTTTGTTCAAAACGCTGAAATAAATCCTTCGTGCTTTCATGGTTGTTGGGGCCTTCGTTCCATACAATGTTTAATAAGCGCCGGGCTTTCATGGCTGCCCATACATTGCGGGCAATCACCGCCACCCCTGCATGTACATGCATGGGATTCCCGGTACCTTCATATTGCACGATTTTCAGCACACCGGGCACTTTTTTGGCCTCCGAATCGTCTACCGAAATGATGGAGCCGCCTCTTACCGGACATCGGGCGACCACCGCATACGCCATACCGGGAATTTGCAGGTCGATGCCGTATTTGGCTTTGCCCGTTAAAATATCTTTTTGGTTTCTTTTGCGTTGTTCTTTTCCAATGATCGTAAAATCTTTGACGTTTTTTAGGGTCACTTCGCTTGGAACCGGCAGCAGGGCGGCATCACAGGCCAGTTCCCCGTAAGTCAGTCGGTTGCCACTCAGGACATGCACCACCGCGCCTTTTTCGGCTTTGCATAAATGGGGGTCTACCTGCCATTTTTGGGCTGCGGCGTTGATGAGCATCGTGCGCGCCAGGGCGCCCGCTTTGCGCAAATCGTCGTAAGTGCCTGATACACTTTGGCTGCCACCGGTATCATGGGCGCCGTTGGGCAAACTTCCGAAAGGAGCGACTTCGGTATGCACCTGTTGAAAATCGACCTCCATTTCCTCGGCGACAATCATGGGCAGGGAGGTATTGACCCCCTGGCCGCTTTCCTGTTTTGCCACAAAAATGACAATGGAACCGTTTTTTTCGATTCTTATATAGGCATTGGGTTGAAAATAGGGACAATCGTCCGGCAGTGCTGGAGCTGTGAGGGCCCAGTTGGCGGGATAGATTCCCAACATAAATCCGCTTCCGGTGAAAGCGCCCAATTGAATAAACCTGCGACGCGAAATAGGCACTTTTTTCATAAAAAAGGGTATAATTTGTGTTCAGGTGTTATTTGTTGTAGTTTTCGATGGCCTTTTCTACCGCTTGCTGAATTCGATGGTAGGTGCCACAGCGGCACAATACGCCATCCATTGCCAGCCGAATTTCCGCCTTAGAGGGCCTTTTATTGGCCTTTAAAAGTCCGGCAAGGGTCATCATTTGCCCGGCTTGGCAATAGCCGCATTGGGGTACGTTGACCTCCTCCCAGGCTTGCTGAATCGGGTGGTCGCCCGTTGCCGAAAGTCCTTCAATTGTGGTAATGGATTGTCCTGCTGCAATTTGAACCGGGGTCACGCAGGCGCGCGTGGCTTTATCGTTGAGCAGCACCGTGCAGGCGCCACAGGAGGCGACGCCGCAGCCAAATTTGGTACCGGTAAGCTGCAATTCATCGCGCAGCACCCAGAGTAAGGGCATGTCCGGCTCCACGTCTACACTGCGCGATTCGCCATTGATGAGGAGTTTAAATATGGGCATCGTGAAAAGGCAGGCGGGGAAAAAACGCCTGCTGTGGCAAATCTAAGCGAAAGGATTTGAAAAATTAGCGCCAAAATTCAAAAACGGTTAACGCTGCGATCGCTGCCCTGATAGAGCGAGCAAGCATCAGATGAAATGGTTTGTGTCGATTTGGGGCCGCCTCAGACCCAAAATATCAGGAGTAAAAGGATAACAAAAATGGCGTAAAGGCTGAAATGCGTATTCATGCTGAATATCGCCGGTAGGTAAAAGCAATGGCAGCAAAACTAAGAAACTGTTTTAAAACCTCCGAAATGCTGAAAGGCAAATCTTTTAACGCCATGCTGCATTTATTTTTTCGGCAATAGGACATGGCTATTCCCTCAAAAATAA
>JAGWYI010000226.1 GCA_018969455.1 Bacteroidota bacterium
GTACGATAATTTGGCATTTTCCATTAAATAAATGACGTTCCCAAACGCCCTCCGGGCAAATATCGGGTTCGTGACTGCTTGGATTGCCATTTCCGACCCCGATAAAACGGGCATTCCCATGGATGGTAAAGGAGATTAGATTATCGGCATCCGGAATTGGGCGTCCTTGGTCGTCTACCACACTGATGTTGAGTACAGTGACATCAGATCCATTGGCAATCAAAGTAGTTTTGCTAGGAGTTAATACCACTTCGAAAGGCAACCCAGTACTTTCCTGGATGGCATGTATTTTTTTGCCATTTTTAAAGCCGATGGCTTCCAAACGACCGGCTTCAAAGGGAACCGACCATTGTAAATGCCGGTTGCGGGGCATGACTTGAAATCCCAAACTGCGGCCATTGAGCAGCAATTGAATGCTGTCGGCGTTTGAGTTTACCCAAACATCCACCGGTTGGCCTTGTTTGTTGCGCCAGTTCCAATGCGGGGAAAGGTGCAATACCTCTTTATCTGACCACCAGCTTTGATAATAGTAATACAGGTTTTTGGGAAATCCGCACAGATCCATCAGGCCAAAATGCGAGCTGGTGTTGGGATATTGGTAGGGTGTAGGTTCTCCGCGATAGTCCAAACCGGTCCACACAAATCCTCCCAGCCAATAATCATGTTCAGCGGCGAGGGTCCACCAGTCTTCTGCCCGGCTGGCCCACCAGGGATAGCTAATGTCCTGATCGGGTACATACGCCCGCAGGGTATCCTTTTCATAGATTCCGCGTGTGGTTACTGTGCTACCCATTTCGGTTCCGATGATGGGTTGCTTGGGGTGATCGCGGTGATAATCGGCCACTGCCTGGTGGCGATAATTAAATCCGCGCACCGGGATCACGGCATTAACCCCCTCAAATACATTCGGAAGATCGGCAGCATAGGTTGCCGTTCGGGTAGGATCGAGTTTGTTGAGTTTTTCCAGTAAGGTTTTTGCGATGCGTTTCCCGGTGGGCGTAGCCTGAATCCATCCTTCTTCATTCCCGATGCTCCACAGAAAAACACAGGTTCGGCTTCGATCGCGGCGTACGAGGCGTTCCAGCTGGTTCAGGTATTCGGGGGAACTGTTGAGCAGGCGGTGTTCGTCGAGTACCAGCATGCCCAAACTGTCACAGGCATCGAGCAATTCGGGGGTGGGGGCATGGTGGCTGCTTCGGTAAGCATTTACCCCCATGTTTTTAAGGAGGCTGATGCGATAATATTGCATGTAATCGGGCAGAGCGCTTCCGAGTCCGGCATGATCCTGGTGGCAATTAACGCCTTTAATTTTAATTTTTTCTCCATTCAGCCGCAGTCCGTCTGCCAAAATTTCAATTTTCCGAACTCCCAGGCGCAATGTTTGCCTGTCAATAACTTGTGCCCCGTTTTTCAATTCAACTACCAGATGGTACAGGTAAGGATCATCCAGGAACCACAGATGCGGGTTTTTAAATCGAAAGCGGAGTTTTTGGCGGAAATTGCCATGGGCTTCCAGGAGAACCGGGGCTGATGCCTGTGCGATGGCCAGGCCTTTCCGATCGATGAGTTGAGCGATGATGCTTGCATTGGCTGAAGCGGCATTTTCATTCAGAATTTCCGCTTCAATTTGTATTTCGGCCTGATCACCCATGGGTTCCGACCAGGCGAAAATGCCGTCTTCGGCAAAATGTTGATCGGCATAACGATTAAGCCAAACATGCCGATAAATGCCGGCGCCTTCATAAAACCAGCCTTCATACTGTGTGGCATCGGCACGTACCACCAATACATTGTCGCCCTGAAACCGCAGATAATTTGTTACATCAAAACTGCATCCCACATATCCGGATGTATTCCGACCCAGGTAAAAACCATTTAACCAAAATTGCGCATCACGGAAAACCCCATCGAACTGAACTTGAAAACGCATGGCAGAATCTGCCGGATTAACCCGGAAATGTTTCCGATACCAGCCAATGCTGTTTTCGGGAAATAATCCTCCAATAGCTTTGTATCCATGCGCCATCACATCAAAATTGGAGGAATACACAACAGGCAGTTTAAGCGCCCAGTCATGAGGCAAATCAAGTTCCTCCCAATCCGAATCCTTGAAATCCGGATTAACCGGCGTATTGTGTCCGGCGCCCGATTTTGCAAATAAATTGGCTATTCCAAAGTTAAAATCTTTTTCCGGGGAAGCAGCATGGCCCAAATGAAATCGCCAATTGGCATCCAAACTGGCATGTTGGCGAGGGGAATTTTGAGAAAATCCTGCGCAGGCGCAGGATATAAACAGGACAAATAATAAAAAACGCATAACTCGGAGGTGGTTTGTGGCGAAAGTAAGCTATAGGCCATTATTATACTTTACACCGCCAAATTTTGTGCAAAACGATCTTTATAAATCATTGTAAATCAGCAAAATCCATCCTGAGTTATCCACAAAATCCGGCGAATCCTGGTATATAAACATCGAATTTGCCATATGGCACAGTGTTTGAAAATTGGTTTTCTATATATAAACTGGACCAAAACGCATCATTTTTAATTTTTCTACAGGTATGACAAACGAGATGCTGGAAAAAAGCCTCGCTTATGCAACGCGCAACTTGATGGATGAGCATGCGCCGCACTTAAAACAAGACAAACTTTTTCTCAGGCAAAATTTCGATTTAAATCAAAAAAAGGTGCTTGATTTTGGCTGCGGCATGGGGGGAATGTCGTTGTGGTATGCCCAAAATTGGAGTTGCCAGGTACATGCTATCGACATTGATGCCCACCACATCCAAATTGCAGAGGCCTTGAAGGCAAAATTCCCGACGGATCGGGTGCAATTTGAAAAACGGAACATTTTAGAGGCGCCGCTGGATCAAATGTATGACGCTATTTTTCTGAACGATGTAGCCGAACACATTGCCTATCCCGTTTTGGAGCAATTGTTGCAACAATTTTCACGAGTTATGAACCCCGATGCCTCTCTTTTCATTTCTTATCCGCCTTGGGAAGGTCCATACGCATCGCATGTTCAGTCGGTAACAGGGCTTTTGTGGAGTCAATATCTGCCAAAGCCATTGTTGATGGCCCTGATCAAGCGAAGAAATAAGGCCATTACGGGTGAAATTGAAGGCAATTTTTTGGAGGTTTACAAGGGTTTAAATCGACTCAACCACGCACGTCTGATTAATTTAACCAGCCGGGCTGGATTAGTGATGCATAAACGTTTGAGTCACAGTATTTTAAAAAGATCAAGATACTTGAAATCGCTACCGGTAACAGGATTTCCTTTTCGTTACCTGGTTTCAAAGGAACTGCTTATTTTTAAAATTGCGTAGGCACAGCGCATCTTTTACTGCAAAGTACGCTAAAAGCAAAGCAAGATTTTGCCTTTAATCCTCAAGCTTCTTGGTTTTTTGGGTGTTGCTTTCCGGCCTATCCTACCAGACATTTTTGCGCATTGCATACACCTGATGTTTGTGGCATAATTGCGTTGAAATGCCTGGTAGGGTAGGGCAACTACTGCGGGTTAGGCGCCTGGTTTTTCCTGCTCGTCTTGTTTGTCGGATGCAAAATCGCGGGCTTTATCCCAAAAATCCTTGCCATCATCCAGCGCTTCTGCTGCTTCTTCTTTTACCTCGCCAAGCAATTCTTGGGCTTTATCGCTCAGGAATCCGAGCGCACCGCCTTCATGTGCGGCAATTTTGGCTTTTGCGGCTTGCATTTCTGCCAGTTTTTCAGCGGTTTCCGCTTTGGCCTCCTCGGCCATGGCTTCGGCTTTCTCGCTTAGTTCGTTGAACTTTTCGCTTGCAGCCTCCTTCAAATGGGCAAATGCATTGCCCAGTTTTTCAGCGGCATCCTGTGCCGTTTCTTTGGCATTTTTTAGAAAATCTTCCATGTTAAATATTTTACGCCGCCAGATTTTGTGCAGAACGATCTTTATAAATCATTATAAATCAGCGAAATCCATCCTGATTTATCCACAAAATCCGGCGAATCCTGTTATAAATCCAATTGGTTTAAAAAATTGAAAGGGTTATTCGGCACTTCGCTCTTCCCATATTTGAGCCAGGTGCAGGATGGTTTCGCTTGCTTTTTCCATGTCTTGCACAGAAACCCATTCTTGTTTGGAGTGAAATGCGTGTTCGCCGGCGAACAAATTGGGGCAGGGCAAACCCATGAACGACAATCGGGAACCGTCGGTGCCGCCCCGGATGGCGCGTTTCAGAGGTTGTTCAAATCCGGCACGCTGGAGGGCTTCCATGGCATATTCGACTACTTGTGGATGGCGTTTGAGCACCTTTCCCATGTTGCGGTATTGTTCGCTTATTTGAATTTGAGCGCTTGAATTGGGGAATTGTTTGAGCACTTGATCTACGATTTTGCGGATGGTGTTGGCATGTCGTTTCAAACCGGCCTCAGTAAAGTCGCGGATGATTAATTTTATAGTGGCAGTTTCAAGATTGCCATCAAAGTGCATGGGGTGGATAAAACCTTGTTTTTCGCTGGTGTGTTCTGGACTGAGTTTATCGGGGAATTTGGCAACAATGCGTGCTGCGATTTTGAGGGCATTTTCCATTTTCCCTTTAGCAAAGCCAGGGTGTGCTGCTACGCCCTGAATGGTGATTAGGGCAAAGTCGGCGCTAAACGTTTCATTTTCAATGCTTCCGGCAGTTTCACCGTCGATGGTATATCCAAATCGGGCGCCCAGTTTTTTCATGTTCACCTTGTCCACTCCGCGTCCGATTTCCTCATCCGGAGTAAAAAGGATGCGAATTTTTCCATGGGGAATTTGCGGGTTGCTCATCCAGATTTTGGCGGCGCTCATAATGGCAGCCACACCGGCCTTGTTGTCGGCGCCCAACAGCGTGGTTCCACTCGCTGTAATAATGTCATTTCCCAATTGCTGGGCAAGATCAGGATGGTCGGCAAGCCGGATAATCACATTGGGGTCATCGGGCAAAACCAGGTCCTGGCCTTTATAATTGGGGTGTACGAGGGGTTTTACATGGGTTCCCGAACAATCGGGCGAAGTATCAACATGGGAGCAGAAGCAAAGAACAGGCACTTTTTTGGAACTTGTGGCCGGAATAGTGGCATAAACATAGCCATATTCATCCATTTCGGCATCTTCTACGCCCATTTCTTGCAGCTCCTTTACCAGTATGCGGCTAAGGTCTTTTTGTTTTTCGGTACTTGGGATTGTCGGACTGTTCGGATCGCTCTGCGTATCGATTTGAACGTAGCGGAGAAATCGTTCTTTCGCGGTGTGGTGTAATTGATCTGCTTGCATATTTGTGTTGGGAAATTACTTGTTGGGATCAGCGGACAAATTTACATCGCCCACTTTTACTGCGATGAAATTGGCGTTGGAATAGTCAGATTGCAGGTTGTTGATGGTAATAATTTCGGGCAAAGGGTTATTGAAGGGTTGTTGCGGGTTGATGAAGGATATAAAAGCCGGATAAAAACGCCAGGATGGACTGGATGGGTAGTTGTTGTAATACCCGAGCAACAATCTTCGGCTTTCAATAATATCAAAATTGGTAATGGAATTACTCCGATTCACATCGGCGGCGATCATTTTCCAGGGGCTGTCAATGGCTTGAATATTGAGGATATGTCGGGAGGTTAATACCTGGTCGTAGGTAGAGACCCCATTCAAAGCAGAGGAGTCGCGTTTGCAGGAGATGGTGTAATTTCCCCCAGCGGGGGCCATGGAGAAGGAGAAATTTCCGGAAGTGTCGGTCACGGTTGTGTCGAGCAAGGCGCCTGAGAGTATTACCTGCACATTGGCGATTGGCGTACCCCAGAATGCCTTCACATTTCCGCTTATTTTGTAAGCGGCAGGTAAATTACGAATATACCCGTTTTGGGTATTGGCGTTGGTGTTGGCGGGATCGAGCCAATCTTTCAGGCGTGCCTGGGCGCTGGTTCCCTGGTTCCAGGAAAGGTCGAATCGGCCCCAATAGGTATCCAATACCTGGCATTCATCTACCATATTGGTATTCCCGCCATGTAGTTGGCCCACAATACGTTTGTTGGGATCGAAAAGGGGGCAGCCGGAGGATCCCGGCTGGTAAATGCCAAAATCGGGAACTGCGCGCCAGTGGGTATTAGCCGGACTGATACCAAAAACGCCCCCCCAGTTAATGGTGTTGGGGTGAATGCCAGGGGCGCTGGTATCAATAGAGATTTTTTTAATGTCACCCACGGGATGGTGTACGAAGGCGGTATTGGCAGCGGGCGTGTTGCTGCGGGTCCACCCATTAAAATAGACATTGATATTTAGGGGTATGGGGTTGATTTTCAGCAGCATAAAATCCGTTTCAGCCCGGTATGAGATGCGTTCGCAACCCAGTACAGAATTTGGCTGAGGTTCTGTAGCGGGGTTGGCACAATTGGCAGATTCATAATCAAAATCGAAGCGCCAGAGGTCGAATTCGGGGGTCAGGCCAATCAGTTGGCAGTGGTGCGCCGTCAGGAAATAGGGGTCATAAGAGCCGCTGGTATTGGCGATGAGGCTACCGCTGCACCAACCGCTGCCGTTGCTGAATACCATTAAAATACGGGCAACGCCTTTTTTTTCAGTTTGCCAGGCATTTCCCTGCACACAATTTACATTGATGTTGCAAGGTTTTGACAGGCCAAATCCGGTGATTTCGGCGCCAGCCTTCAAGGCTTGTGCATCGTAGGCGTAATCAATGCGGTTGAGGTGGAATGTTCCTCTTTTTTTGGCATTTGTCGGTTCAAAATACTCCAGTATGGCCGTTTCGCCTTTTACAACGCCAATCAAAAACTTGCCCGAATTGGTGCAACTTTCGGAGGAAAAAGCGCCTAAAATTTGTTTTCGGTCGGGTGTATAAACAAAAAAACGACTTCCTGGGGGCAAATCGAACACATCGAACATC